>JBFXJV010000097.1:0-9810 GCA_050174515.1 Methylocystis sp. | reverse complement strand
GAGCCGTCAGGCTCGCGATCATTCGTTTGAGCGGCCGCGCGCGCCGCCTTTCGCCCCTTCCGTGCGCGCGGCGCTTGGTGTAGAAGGCCGCCCAACGGGTTGCGCGCCGCTCGGGCTGCGGCGCGGCTGGAAGGGTTCACATGCAGCAGGTCATTATCGCGATCCACCTGATGGTGGTGACGGCGCTCGTCATTCTCGTGCTTTACCAAAAGTCGGAGGGCGGCGCGCTCGGCATGGGCGGCAGCGGCGTCTTCACCGGCCGCGGCCAGGCCAATGCGCTCACCCGCGCCACGGGCATTCTCGCGACGATTTTCTTTATCACCAGCATCGCGCTGACCGTCCTGCCCGCCTGGGAACGGCGGAGTGAAGGCGGCGACGACTGGACCAAGGCGCTCGAGCAGGGAACGATCAAGCTCAAGGAGCTTCCCAAGAGTGAGGGCAAGGGCGAGGGCGAGCAGGGCGCGCCCGAACAGGCGCCCGAGCCTGGCAAGGAGAGCATTTTTGACCAGCTTCAGCGCGCTCAGCAGCAGCGTCAGCAGCGCGGCGCGCCAGCGGCCGAGCCGCCGGCTGCGACTCCCCCGGCCGTAACGACTCCGCCGAGCGCGACCCCGCCCGCCGCCGAGGCGCCGGCGCTGCGCCCGGCCCAGGAACCCGCCGCGCCGGCGCCGGCCGCGGAGACGCCGAAGCCCGCCGAGACGCCAAAGGCCGAAGCGCCCAAGCCTGATGCGATGACTCCTGCGGCGCCGAAGAGCGAAGCGCCGACCGCTCCGGCTGAGAGCGCGCCGACCGCCACGCCGCCCGCCGCCGAAGCGCCGAAACCAGAGGCGCCCAAGCCCGACGCGTCAAAGACCGATGGCATGAAGTGGGAAGCGCCGAAGACCGAGGCGCCAAAGAGCGCGCCGGAGTCGAAGCCTCTCGAGGCAAAGCCCGCCGAATCGGAAGCCAAGCCGGCGGCGCCGGAAGCCAAGCCGGCCGAGCCGGAGGCCAAGCCGGCCGCCTCGGAGACGAAGCCGGCCGAGCCGGAAAACAAGCCCGCGCCGCCGATCATCTGGAAAGCGCCGACCAAGTAAGGCGCGTTAAAAATTCGCACCGCACAATTTCGGCTGGGGGTTACGGCCCCCGGCCCAATAAATTCGCTATCAGAATCGCTTGAAAGGCGTTAGGCGTTAAAGCCCATGGCGCGGTATATCTTCATCACCGGCGGCGTGGTCTCCTCACTTGGCAAGGGCTTGGCGTCGGCGGTTCTCGGCGCGCTGTTGCAGGCGCGCGGGTACACGGTTCGGCTCCGCAAGCTCGACCCCTATCTCAACATCGATCCGGGCACGATGTCGCCCTATCAGCACGGCGAGGTCTTCGTCACCGACGACGGCGCCGAGACCGATCTCGATCTGGGGCATTACGAGCGCTTCACCGGCCGCCCGGCCTCGAAGCAGGACAATGTCACCACGGGGCGCATCTATCAGGACATCATCAATAAGGAGCGGCGCGGCGACTATCTCGGCGCGACCATTCAGGTCATTCCGCATGTCACCAACGCCATCAAGGAATTCATCCTCGAGGGCAATGAGAATGTCGATTTCGCGCTGATCGAGATCGGCGGCACGGTCGGCGACATCGAAGGCCTGCCCTTCTTCGAGGCGATCCGCCAGCTCAAGAACGATCTGCCGCCGCATCACTGCATCTATATCCATCTGACGCTGCTGCCTTACATTCCGAGCGCCGGCGAGTTGAAGACGAAGCCGACGCAGCATTCGGTGAAGGAATTGCGCTCGATCGGCATCCAGCCCGACATTCTGCTCTGCCGCACCGATCGCGAAATTCCGCGCGAGGAGCGCCGTAAGCTCGGCCTCTTCTGCAATGTGCGCGAACAGGCGGTGATCGAGGCGCGCGACGCTTCGAACATCTATGACGTGCCGCGCGCCTATCACGCCGCGGGGCTCGATGCGCAAGTGCTCGCCGCCTTCGGCATCGAGCCCGCGCCAAAGCCCGACATGAGCCGCTGGAACGCGGTGACGCAGCGCATCAACAATCCGGAAGGCGAAGTCACCATCGCGGTTGTCGGCAAATATACCGAGATGAAGGACGCCTATAAGAGCCTCATCGAGGCGCTGGCGCATGGCGGCCTCGCCAACCGGGTGAAGGTCAATCTCGACTGGATCGAATCCGAGATTTTCGAGAGCGCCGATCCGGCCGCGCATCTTGAACATGTGCACGGCATTCTGGTGCCGGGGGGCTTCGGCCAGCGGGGCGCCGAGGGCAAAATTCTCGCGGCGCGTTTCGCGCGCCAGCGCGGCGTGCCTTATTTCGGCATCTGTTTCGGGATGCAGATGGCGGTGATCGAAGCGGCCCGCGCGCTCGCCGGCATAGAGAAGGCGAATTCGACCGAATTCGGCCCCTGCGAGGAGCCGGTCGTCGGACTGATGACCGAATGGCTGAAGGGCAATGAATTGGAGCAGCGCGCGGCAGGCGGCGACATGGGCGGCACCATGCGCCTTGGCGCCTATCCCGCGCTGTTGAAACCGGGTTCGCGCATTGCGCAGATTTACGGCGCGGGCGAAATCTCCGAACGCCACCGCCATCGCTATGAGGTGAATTTCTCCTATCGCGACCGGCTGGAGAATTGCGGGCTTCTATTCGCCGGCTCGTCGCCGGACGGGCTGCTGCCCGAGACGGTGGAGATTCCCGACCACCCCTGGTTCATCGGCGTGCAATATCACCCCGAGCTGAAGTCGCGCCCGTTTGAACCCCACCCGCTGTTCGCGAGTTTTATCGCCGCGGCAAAGGCGCAGAGCAGGTTGGTGTGAGCGATGCTTTATATCGATGAGGTCACCGGCGAGAGGACTCAACTATTTCCAACCAAGGAAATTGAGGAAGATTTGAAAGCCCACAGCTCAAAGTTTGAGTGTAAGCACGAACATGCGGAGGTTCGTCTACGCTTGGTGCGTGGTGGGGCGCGGCAAGTCTTCAATCAGTGTACGACTTGCGGCGAAACACTGGGCAGCGCAATCAAGAAGACAGCGGTTCCAGTCGAATTGCCTGCATTCGACGAAAGCCTTCTCGATAAATTTATGGAAGAGAAAAATGCAGATTTTAGAAGGATAGCAAAAAAGCATTATCTCCTGCAAAAGAAGCGGGAGGCTTCCAATCAAAAGGAGTATGACGCTTACCTTCGGACAAAGAAATGGACCGAGAAGCGGCGAAAGGTGATTGAGCGGGCAGGAGGCTTGTGCGAAGGCTGCCGGGAAAGGCCACCCGAAGACGTACATCACTTATCTTACGATCATATTTGCGACGAGTTCTTATTTGAGCTCGTGGCTTTGTGCAGACCTTGCCATGAAAAAATCCACGGCAAAACTGCTGAATTGGAGCCTCCGTGCTGCGGCTGTCGGTGGAGTTGTGATTTCATCACATGTGACAAATTTCAAATGCCTGTCACCTCGGCAATGGCGGAAGATGGACCATGCGGTCCTCAACAGCGGGAACTTGAGCCGCTGAAATAGCTGTTCGCGCGTCATGGCCGGGCTTCTCCCGGCCATCCACGCCGGGACGTTGCGCCAATGCTGCAAAGCGCGGGCATGACGCGGAAAGAATACGCCTACGCTTTTCGGCGATCAGTTCGCCAAGTCCTCGTATAAGTCGCGCCAATCCGGATTCATTTCGAGTATGAGACGGACTTTCCACGCGCGCGGCCAATGCTTCATTGTCTTCTCGCGCTGGATCGCGGCACGAATGTCGTCGTGCGGTTCGTACCAGACGAGACGCTTGAGACCGTAGACTTGTGTGAACCCGCGGCTGCGGCCTTCACGGTGCTCAAAAGCGCGGCGCGCGAGGTCGTTCGTGACGCCGAGATAGAGCGTCCCATTTGGCCGATTGGACATGATGTAAACCCAGCCGCCGCGCATCAACGCATGGCGCCGGCATCTCGGTAGGTCGACAACCCACGTCATGGCCGGGCTTGTCCCGGCCATCCACGCCGGGACGATTCGCGCATGCGGCGAGGCTTGCGCGGCGGCGCCACGTGGATGCCCGCGACAAGCGCGGGCATGACGCGGGGAGAGTGCGCTTATCGCCCCGAGGGCGTAGTTGGGGAGTTACCGTTCGGCCGTCGTGGGCGGACTTGCCCCGCTCATCTATGTCCGGACATTTCCCGAAATGCCGCGAGACTTGCCGCCGGGGGCATGAGTTATATTGATATATAACCTTTTGCGAGACCCATCGTGCACACCACATCTCTGCGCAAAGTCGGCGGTTCGGTCATGCTGGCGGCGCCGCCGGCGATTCTCGACCTTCTCAAGCTGCGCGCCGGGGCGACGGTGGGCGTTTCGGTGGACAATGGCCGGCTGATCATCGAGCGGGCGGCGAAGCCCCGCTACAAGCTCCACGAGTTTCTCACCCAATGCGACGCTTCGGTCGAGCCATCAGAGGAAGAGCGCGCCTGGCTCGACGACAAGCCGCAACGGTCGGAGCTGATCTAGCGGAGATCACTTTCGAAAGATCGCGTCACACTTTTTTCGGGATTTGCGCATGGAGCGCGGCGACATTTATCTCGTTTCGCTCGCTCGATCATTTCGCGCTCGGTCCAGCGTCGAGAGCCGTCAAATGCCGTTCGCACTGGAGTTGAAACTCCCCGGACGAGTCGGAAGCTCCCACCACTTTGCAGTTCAGCTTCACGTCTTCCCCATTCGGCGCAATGACAATCGGGCCGGCCGCGGCGGCCTTGATCTGGTCCGCCGTCTCCTGCCATCGCTTCAGGGAGAGTTCCTGCATTCTTTTCTGTAGCTTCTTTATTTCCCGCTCGATGCTCGCCTTGCTTTCCTCCGCTCTCCTGATCTGTGCCTGAAGCTCCTTGATCGTCGTGACAGTTGAAGACACATCGTGCGCTTCTTCTATTGTCGTTGCATGGCGTGGCGCCGGAGCATTCGCTGGCGCGACATGCCGGCCGCCGTCAGGTTTCGCTTGAGGAACGGTTTTCGCCGAAGGAACGGAAGATGGCGTCGATTGAGCCGCGCCGGAGCGCGATTCGATGAATGTCTTGAGGCTCATGAGAGTCTTTTCTTCCACCGGAAGATACGCCAAGACGACGTTATCGGCGCTCGGCTTTACCCGGCGCGAGTCCGGGCTGCGGGCGTCATCATGCGCGTAGGATCGCCGCCTGGGCGTCGTATTTTTCGCAAGGCAAGTGTTCGCCGGACCGCAAAGCTTTCCAGGGGCGCAGGAATAGGCTCCGCAGTCGACCTTCTCCTTGGCGAGGCAACGTCGGCCGTCCTTCGAACACTTCCTGTCAGCCGGGCACATGGCGCCGTTGGCGCAAGCGATATAATTCGCCCGGCTACAGGATTTGTCGTCGGCCGCGCAATCCCGCGCCAAAGACGCATTTGCGGAGGCCAACAATAAAATGGCGCCGACAAACATTAACCGCCACATGTCCAGCCCCTTACTCACGCACTCGATATTGTGGCCAAGCGGTTGGCGGAACGGCCAAATTCTCATAGTCAGGAACTATTCTCCGACCGGCGCCTGAGGATATTCGATTCAGCCTCTTGGCTTCGCAAGCGCAACGTCGCCGCCTGCGCGGCCTACCCCTACTTTTGGTTAACGACGTTGCCGCCTGATTCTTCGCAGCGTCGCCGCCCGTTACGACCGCCGCCTCCACGGATTCTTCCCGGCCAATCGCGTCGGCGCGCCATAAGCGCGTTTCCCTGTGCTTAAACTCAAAGATTGCTTATGAGCCATCGCCAGCCGATGGCGCGGAATGCTCTTTGCGCCGCCTGCCCCGAAAACGCGTCGAAACGCCCGAAATTTCGGCGCCGCAGCGGGCAAACATCAGCCACATTCACGGGCGCAATATGCTTTCGCTGGCGCTTGGTCAGCACGAGCCGCCCAGCCTGGCTCTGAGCATCGGCGCGAAATGCGCCCTGGTTCGCGGGGCTTTCAGGCGGGGGTCGACCCCGGCTCTTGTCGTTCAACCGCGCCCGGAGCGGGAAGCATGGCTGTATCGTTGAGAGAACGCGGGGCGCCGCCAAAGTCCGACAATATCGAAACGCGCGCCCGCTATGCCTGGCATGATATCGAGGCGGACTGGCGCGTGGCGTCGCCGCGGCCGATCGGGCCGCGCCGCCAATCCTATGCGATGGACGCCGACAGCAATTTCGAAAAGGTCGAGCGCTTCTTCTATTATGGCGCGGCGGCGCTGGTCATCGTCGGAACGGCGATCGTCGTCACTTCGGCGTTCTGGGGCGAGCTGCCGCAAAATCTCGATCCAGAAGATTCGCTTACGCCTCAAACCGTCGTCTCTTCCGGGGCGGCGAGCGTGGCGACGCCGCATGCGCAGCCGACGAATTTGCGTTCGCAAGAACAGCCGGTCTCCATCGTCGCCGGGCCGGTGGAGCCTGCGCCGGCGCAAGACCGCGCCGCCGCGCAGCCACCGGAGCCGGAAGCCGTATCGCAGGCGTCGAACGCCGTCGCGCCATCGGTCGCGAACCCCGCTCCCGAACCGGAATCGCTGGATGACGGCGTCGCGGGCCTGCGCGGAGCGGCGCAGAGCGGCGCGGCGGATGGCGAGTCCGAGACGGCGATGAGCGCGCCTGACAAAGAGGCTGCCGCGCCGGAAGCGCGACGAGTCAAATGCTACATCAGAATTTCCGGACGCGTGCGCGAAGGCGGCTCCTGCCAGGTCTCGCGGCACGGCGGCGCGGTGACGTTCCAATATTCCGGCCAGACGCTCACGCTCTCCCCGGTTAGGGGAAAAACCTGGTCCGCGACTCTCGCCGGCAGGAAACTTGGCAACGTCTATAAGAGCGGCTCCTGCTGGGCTTCGAAAGGCGTCTATATCTGTGATCGCGGCGCGCGTTAAACTGAGCTTCGCTCAGCTTTAAGGCTCGCCGGATTTCGGCGCCGGCGCGCCGCGCCCATTCGTCTGCGGCGCCAGTCTTGCCTTTGGTCCAAGGGTCCTGGCGATGATCGGCTCCGTCGTCGACGTCCAGCCCGGGCCGGCGTCGACGATCGGGGTCGGCGTATCGCCCGGCCTGATGTGGACCAGCGAATAGCCGCGCTTCTTCAGTTCGCGCAGAAATTCGGGCAGCATCTGCGCGGTGATCGCCTGAGAGTCGTGAAAGAGCACGATGCCTTTGCGGTTCTTTTCGAGCCGCGACAGCACGAGATCGAGTTCGGCCTTGGGCGTCATTTTCGACCAGTCCGAGGCCCAGAGATCCGAGCCGAACACCGTATAGCCGCGACTGGTGAGATCAGCGACGAGTTGGGGCGTGTCGGCGAATCCCGGAAAGCGGAAGAAGGGCGCGGCCTTCGCGCCGAGCGCCTTGTCCACGGCGGCGATACCCTTTTCGATGTCCGCCTTGGCGGCGGGTTCGCTCATCAGCCTGAGGGTCTTGTCCGGATGGCTGTAGGAATGATGAGCGATGGTGTGGCCTTCCGCAGCGGCGCGTTTCACGAGAGCTGGCAGGCTTTCCGCATTTCGGCCGATCAGGAAGAAGGTCACGCGCGCGCATTCCTTGGCGAGCGCGTCGAGGACTTGCGGCGTCGGACCGGCCGGCCCGTCGTCGAAGGTGAGAATGACCTCGTGGTCGTGAAGGTCGAGCGTGCGCGGATAGGTTTGCAGGCCGACCGCCGTTCCCTTTGAGCGATCGATGTCGATCACGCGCGAAACGCCAAGCGCGTCGGGCCCGCATGCGGGCTCCGCCGCTGCGCAGCTCGGGGTCGTAAAAATCCCGGCGATGAGGGACGCCAGGAGGAAGGAGGACTTGAGTTGGGGCGCGGCGGAGGCCGGCGCTTTGTCTCTATTCATGGTGGTATCCGTGGTGGGAAAAATCGCGGTCATCGTTGCTTACCGGTTTGATTTCTCGCGCCCGCGGGTTAAGAGCGCGGCCATAATATAGCGCGGGACCGCCTATGCCGCTCGATCATGAAGATACGGCGACCGCCGCCGAGGACTTCCGCGACGATCGGTCCGCGTCTCATAGCCGCGAATTCGTCCTGGACGTCGAAGGCGCGATCGCGCTCGGCGACTCGGCGCGCGTTCACGAACTCGTCGGCGACCTCCATGAGGCGGACCTCGGCGCGCTGCTGGAGCTCTTGAGCCACGAGGCGCGGCCGCGGCTCGTCGAATTGATGGGCGCCGACTTCGACTTCACCGCTCTGATGGAGGTCGGCGAAGCGACCCGCGAGGAAATCTTAGAAGAACTCCCGGTCAAGACCCTCATCGAAGGCGTGCGCGAGCTTGAAAGCGACGACGCCGTCGCCATTCTCGAGACTCTCGAACCGAAAGAACAGGCCGAAGTTCTCGAAGCGCTGCCGGCGCAGGAGCGCATCGTCCTGCGCCGCTCGCTGGACTATCCAGAAGATTCGGCCGGGCGCCTGATGCAGACGACCTTCGTCGCCGCGCCGCCGTTCTGGACGGCGGGGCGCGTTCTGGATTTCTTTCGGGAAAGCGGCGAGGAAAATCTTCCCGAGAGCTTCTTCGAAGTCTTCGTCGTCGATCCAAGCTACCATCTGCTTGGCACGGTTTTCCTCGACGCGCTGGTGCGCGCCAAGCCCGGCGCGCGGCTAGAGGAAATCATGCAGGAGGATCGGCGGCGGGTGTACGCCAAGGAGGACGGCGCGGAGGCGGCGCGCCTTTTCGAGCGCTACAATCTCGTCTCCGTCCCGGTCGTCGATGAATCGGAACGGCTCGTCGGCGTCCTCACCATCGACGATATCGTCGACGTGATCCAGGAGCAGGCGTCCGAGGAAATCCTGGCGCTCGGCGGCGTCAACCCCGAGGAAGAGCTGACCGACGATTTCTGGTGGATCGCGCGGAGCCGCTTCACCTGGCTGTCGGTCAATATGCTGACCGCCTTCATCACCTCCTCGGTCTTGAAGACCTTCCAATCGCAATTGGAGCAAATGGTCGCGCTGGCGGTGCTGGGACCGATCGTCGCGGGGCAGGGCGGCAATTCCGCCACACAGACCATGACCGTCGCCGTTCGGGCGCTCGCCACCCGCGAACTGACCCGCGCCAACGCCTTTCGGATCATTGTGAGGGAACTCGCCATCGGCGCGGTCAATGGCGCAGCCTTTGGCCTGGTCACCGGACTCGTCGCCGCCAACTGGTTCCATAATGTCGGGCTCGGCCCGGTCATGGCGCTGGCGATGTTCACCAATCTCGTCGCCGGCGCGCTTGGCGGCATCGTCGTGCCGCTCGCCTTCGACAAGCTGAAATTCGATCCGGCGGTCGCCTCCGGGCCTTTTGTGACGACGATCACCGACGTGATCGGCTACGGGGCTTTCCTTACAATCGCCAGTTTGTGGTTCCATCTGGGCTGAGGCGCGGCGGCGCGTTTACGTTCCGTTACCGCCTGCGGAGATAATTTGGCGACATGCGCCCGTTGAAATCTTTTCCCCCGGTCTGCTCCGCCCTTGCCTGCGCCGCGCTGGCCGCGGCGACGCTCGCCGGCTGCGGCAGCTCCCTGGATCCGAGCATGTCGCGCCGGCCGCGGCTGCAGACCAGCGCCCCGCTGATCAATCCCAAGCGCGATCCGAGCTTCCTCGCCTATGCCGTGCCGGAGACGGAACTCCATAAATTCCCCGCCACGCGCAGCGCCGAATTCGCCGTCCACGGCATCGACGTGTCGAAAAATCAGGGGAACATCGACTGGGAGCAGGTCAGAGACGCCGGCGTCTCCTTCGCCATCATCAAGGCCACGGAAGGCGGCGACCGGACCGACTCGAAATTCGCTTACAATTGGGCGGCGGCGAAGGCGGCGGGCGTGCCGCGCGGCGCCTATCATTTCGTCTATTGGTGTCGCCAGCCGCATG
>JBFXJV010000096.1:0-9817 GCA_050174515.1 Methylocystis sp. | reverse complement strand
GGCGGCGGCATTTCGCGCAAGATCACTGACGGCGCCGACCGCAAGCGTCTCAAGGAGATCGTCCATGATCTCGAAGTGCCGGAGGGCATGGGCGTCATTCTGCGCACCGCCGGCGCGACCCGCACCAGGCAGGAGGTCAAGCGCGACTTCGAATATCTGCTGCGTCTATGGGAGAGCGTGCGCGAACTGACGCTGCGCTCCTCGGCGCCGACGCTCGTCTATGAGGAAGGCTCGCTCATCAAGCGCGCCATTCGCGACCTTTATGGACGTGACGTCGAGGAAGTGGTGGTTTCCGGCGACGACGCCTATCGCGAGGCGAAAGACTTCATGCGCATGCTGATGCCGAGCCACGCCAAGAACGTGCGCCCGCATCGTGAGCCTTTTCCGATTTTCGCCGAAAGCGGCGTCGAGGCCCAGCTCGACGCGATGTTCTCAAACCATGTCACGCTGAAGTCGGGCGGCTATCTGGTCATCAACCAGACTGAGGCGCTGGTCGCGATCGACGTGAACTCGGGGCGCTCGACGCGCGAGCACAATATCGAGGACACGGCGCTTCGCACCAATCTCGAGGCTGCGGATGAAGTGGCGCGGCAGTTGCGGCTGCGCGATCTTGCCGGTCTGATCGTCGTCGATTTCATCGACATGGAAGAGAGCCGCAACAATCGCGCCGTGGAACGTCGGCTCAAGGACGCCTTAAAGAGCGACCGCGCCCGAATTCAGGTCGGACGCATTTCGCATTTCGGACTGCTCGAAATGTCGCGCCAGCGCATCCGCGCCGGCGTCGTCGAAGGTTCGACGGTGCCGTGTCCGCATTGCGCCGGCGCCGGCCATGTGCGCTCCACCGCCTCGATCGCGCTGCATGTGCTGCGCGTGCTGGAGGAGGCGCTCGTCAAGAGCGCGGCGCATGACGTGACGCTGCGCACCCGCGCCGTCGTGGCGCTTTACATCCTCAACCAGAAGCGCGCCCATCTGCAGGATCTGGAGAGCCGCTTCGGCGTGCATATCACGGTCGCCGCCGACGATACGCTGACCGGCGCGACCTATCACGCGCTCGAGCGCGGAGAGCTTGCGACCGGTCCGCGCGTTTCGCAGCGCGATGCGCCGTTGCGCGTCGATTCGGTCCGTGCCGAACCTTTGGAAGAAGAGGCGGTCGAAGATTCGGCCGCCGGCGAAATCTTGGAAGCTGAAGAGGAGGACGCCGAGGCGAACGGCGAACCGCGCCGACAGGAGAACGGCGGCCGGTCGCGCTTTGCCGCCGAGGACGACGCCGCGTCGCGCGGCAGGCGGCGGCGTCGTCGCCGTGGCCGCGGCGGCGCGCAAGGCGGCGAGCAGCAGGCGCCCGGCGTCGAGCAGCCGTCAGACGAAGGGCTCGCATTCATGGCGGCGATCGAGGGCGCGCCGGCGTCGGCCGAAGAGCGACCCGACCGCCGCGGCGGCAGACGCGGCGCGAGCCGTGGTCCGGATCGCGGTCCTGGCCGCTGGCGGCGCTCCGCGCCCCTGCCGGAGGAATTCAAGGATCCCTCCGCTGTCCAGCCGCTCGACGAGACGGGCGAAGACGCTCAGGCGCTGATATCTTCCCCCGAAGACGCCGCGCCAGAGTTTCCTCCCGCAGTCTCGGTGAACGGAACCGAAGCCGCGCCGCCCGCGGAAGAACGCGCGCACGAAATTTCGACGGAGATCGTTCCGCACGAGCCGCCGGCGCCTGAGCCGGCGCCGCAGCCGGTCGTGCAGCGTGAGGCGACGGAAGTCGTCATTACTCAGGCCGACCCCAACCGTCCAAAGAAAGGCGGCTGGTGGCAGCGGGTGCGAACGCCATTCGGAGGTTAGGCTTTGAGCCACGCCTCCAGGCGGGTGACGCCCTCGCGCACGTCGGCCTCCGGCCCCGCATAGGAAATCCGCAGCGTCTTCCCGCCCCGGCGCGGATCGAAATCGAGGCCGGGCGTCGTCGCGACGCCGGCCTCATGCAGCATTCGCCGACAGAAGGCGATTGAGTCGTCGGTCAATCGCGACACGTCCGCATAGATGTAAAAGGCGCCGTCGGGCGGCGCGAATTTGTCCAGTCCCATTCGCGGAAGCCGATCCAGCAGAAACGCCCGGTTTCGCGCATAGGCGGCGCGGTTCGCATCCAATTCGTCGCCCGCGTCGAAAGCGGCGAGCGCCGCCCGCTGCGACAAGGTCGGCGCGCAAATCGCGAGCGACTGCTGCAGGCGTTCGAGCGGACGCATCAGCTCGGCTGGCGCCACCAGCCAGCCGAGCCGCCAGCCGGTCATCGCGTAATATTTCGAGAAGGAATTGATGACGAGCGCGCGATCAAAAAAGCGCAATGCGGTTTCCGCCCGCATCTCATATTCAAGCCCGTGATAGATTTCGTCGGAGACGAGGACGATTCCGGCTTCCGCGCAAAAGGCGCAGATTCGCGCCAATTCCTCGCGCGCAATCATCGCGCCGGTCGGATTGGCCGGACTCATCAGGAGCGCGCCGTGAAGCTGTCCTTCGCGATGGGCCGCTTCGAGCATCGCCGCGGTCAGCGCAAAGCGCGTCTCTTCGCCGACGTCGAGCAGGACCGGCTCCAATCCGAGCGCTGAAAGAATATTCGCATAGGCCGGATAGCCCGGCGCGGTGACGGCGATGCGCGATCCGGAGTCGAAAGCGGCGAGAAAGGCGATGAGAAAGCCGCCGGACGAGCCGGTCGCGATGATGATCCGGTCGGGGGCGACGTCGACGCCGTAGCGCTCGCCATAGTGACGCGCGATGCGCGCGCGCAGCGACGCCTCGCCGAGCGCCTCGCCATAGCCGATCGCGCCGTGGCGCAGCGACTCGACGGCGGCCTCGCGCACGCGGCGCGGGGCGGCGACGCCGGGTTCGCCCAGCTCCAGATGGATGATGCTGCGGCCGGCGCGCTCCAACGCCTTGGCGTCGCGCAGCACGTCCATCGCCATGAAAGGCGCGATATTAGAGCGGCGAGAAGGAGGAAGGGGCGGGTTCATGCAAAGGTTCTATTGCCAATCTCGATCCGGCGCACGCTTTCGCCGCCGTGCGCCATATTATCCAGGCGGCGTCAATCGCGCCGGCGCATCACGGAGCAGTCGTGGCCACCAGCAGTGAATTTCGGCGCATCGCAATGTCTCTCGACGGAACGAGCGAATCGCCGCACTTCGACAGAACCGCTTTCAGGGCCGCCCGGATCTATGCGACTCTCGCCGCCGACGGACTGACGGCGAATGTGAAACTCCTTCCCGAGGAGCAGGCGTTCAAATCCATGATGGCGCCGCAGGCGTTCGCGCCCGTCGCCAATGCCTGGGGGCGGCAGGGATGGACGACGGTCCTGCTGGAAGCGATCGACGCCGGCGAACTGCGCTCCGTGCTTGAATTGGCTTGGCGGAGCGCCACCAAGCAGAAGAAGCGGCCTAACAACAAATGTACGAATTGAGCGCGGTCGAGCTGATCCAGAGATTGTCGATCGCGCTGGCGATCGGCCTGCTTATCGGCCTCGAACGCGGCTGGACGTCGCGCGACGAGGCGGAAGGCGAGCGCGCCGCCGGCTTGCGCACACATGGGCTCGCCGGCCTGCTCGGCGGCGTGTGGGGCGCGATCGTCCAGCCATACGGCGCTATGGGCGTCGTCGCATTGGCGATCGCCTTCGTATTCGTCGGCGCATTGATCGGCGCTTATCGCTTCCGCGAAACCATGCACGACAAGACCTATGGCGCAACCACCGCCGTTGCGGTCTTGCTCGCCTTCTCGCTCGGGGCCTATGCGGTCGTCGGCGACATGCAGGCGGCCGTCGCGGCGGCGGTGGCGACGACGGCGATCTTGGCGCTCAAGCCGTTCTTGCACGGATTTGTCGAGCGCATCACTTGGGACGAATTGCGTTCCGGCGTGGCGCTGCTCGTCATGAGCTTCATCCTGCTTCCGGTTTTGCCCAATCGCGCCATCGATCCCTGGGACGCGGTGAACCCGTTCGAATTGTGGCTGATGACCGTTCTGATCGGGGTGATTTCCTTCGCGGGCTATGTCGCCGTGAGGCTGATCGGCTATCGACGCGGCGTCGCTGTCGCCGGCATGGCGGGTGGGCTGGCGTCGTCGACCGCCGCGACGGCGGCGATGTCGCGGCTGGCGCGCGAACATCCTTCGCAAATGGGCGCTTGTGCGGCGGGCGCGATTTTCGCGAATGCGATCATGGCGCCGCGCGTCCTGGCGGTTGTCGCCGTCATCAACCCGCAGCTCGCCTGGCGCCTGGCGCCGCCGGTCATCGCGGCCGGCGTTCTTTTTGCGCTCGCTGGCGTTTTTCTGCTGCGACGAAGCGCAAGCGAGCGTCCCGGGGAATCGAGCAGCTTTGCCGTCGCCAATCCGCTCGATCTTGTCGCAGTGCTGAAGTTCGGCGCGCTGCTCGCGACGGTGATGGTGCTGTCGCGGCTCGCGACGCATTTCGCGGGAAGCGTAGGCGCTTATGCGTTGGCGCTCATTTCCGGCATCGTGGACGTCGACGCGATTACGCTCACCATGGCCCGGCTCGGCGCAACCGAGATCGGCGCAGGGACTGCGGCTGGCTCCGTCCTGCTGGCTCTGCTCTCGAACACGACCTCAAAGATGGTGATGGGAACGGCGATCGGCGGCGCTGCGATGGGACGCCGTCTCGCCGCCGCTTCGATTCTCGCCGTCGCCGGCGCTCTTGCGGCGCTGTGGCTTTCCGGTTTCGCCGGCCTGTCGGACAGGCTCACACCGCCGCAGTGATCCACCGCGACAATTCGCCCTTGGGGGCGGCGCCGACCTTTTGCGCGGCGGCCTTGCCGTCCTTGAACAGAATGAGCGTCGGAATCGACCTTATGCCGAGCTTGCTCGCCACCGCGGGATTTTCGTCGATGTTGAGCTTAACGACTTTGATTTTGCCCTTCATTTCCGCAGCAATTTCTTCGAGCGCCGGGGCGATCATACGGCAGGGACCGCACCACTCCGCCCAAAAATCGACAACGACCGGCTCGGCGGATTTGAGCACTTCCTGTTCGAAAGTGGCGTCGGTGATTTTCTGAGTGGACATGGCCGGCCTTTCATCGGGACTGCTTTGTTTCGCGTGCGCGAAAAGTAGGAAGCGCGTCATCGCCCGTCAAGGCGAGGCCGCGCGGCTCCGGTTATGGCCGGCTGTCGATCGTCTGCGTAGCGTGGAAATGCTCATAACGCCTGAATCACAGGTCGCCAAAACACAAAGAGCGGGGATGGCGTCCCGCCGCTCCCCGCTCTTTGGCACCCCGTCCTTAACCAAACTGAAACGCCAAGCTCCGAAGTCTTAAGTCGCTCCGATAGCCTGCTCGCGAGCTCATGTTCGAGCTTCAGCGAACCGCGTTCTGTTCGGCGTCCTCCCCGACTTGGACCGTAGCTGGGCCTAATTCCTGCGTCGCATTCGACGCTTAGGCTTTTTTGCCCAACCAACCTGGCGAGCGCACACTATGACAAAACATGCGGCCTGTCACTTCAAAAATGAAGCACTTTGGCGAATTTTGTGATGCGGCGCCGATGATTTAGGCGACCGGCTCCGCCGCGTCAAATTGGCGCAATGCAGGAGGTCGGGGACTGTCGGCGCACTGCTGTTGCGGCGCGTCACAATGGGATGTTGTCGTGCTTCTTCCAAGGATTCTCGAGTTCCTTGTGACGAAGCAACGCAAGCGCGCGCGCAATTCGTTTGCGCGTCGAACGCGGCATGATGACTTCGTCGATATAACCTCGTTCGGCGGCGACGAAGGGCGACAGGAATCGGTCTTCATATTCTTTGGTGCGCTGCGCGATTTTCTCTGGATCGCCGAGGTCTGAGCGGAAGATGATTTCGACTGCGCCCTTCGCGCCCATGACCGCGATCTGCGCCGACGGCCAGGCGTAATTGACGTCGCCGCGAAGATGTTTCGACGCCATGACGTCATAGGCGCCGCCAAACGCCTTGCGCGTGATGAGCGTCACCTTCGGCACCGTCGCTTCGGCGTAAGCGAAAAGCAGTTTCGCGCCATGCTTGATGAGACCGCCATATTCCTGCGCGGTGCCGGGGAGAAATCCCGGCACGTCGACGAAGGTGACGATCGGGATGTTGAAGCAGTCGCAAAAGCGCACGAAGCGCGCCGCCTTCTTGGAGGCGTCAATGTCGAGCACGCCGGCGAGCACGAGCGGCTGGTTGGCGACGATGCCGATGGTCCGTCCTTCGATGCGGCCGAAGCCGACGACGATGTTGCGCGCATGCGCGCCCTGGATTTCGAAGAAGTCGGCCTCGTCGACGACCTTATGGATGAGCTCCTTGATGTCGTAAGGCTTGTTGGGATTGTCCGGAATGATCGTGTCGAGCGATTCGTCGAAGCGGTCGGCTTCGTCGAAGGCCGGCCACTCCGGCGGCTCCTCCTGATTGGAGGACGGGAGAAAATCGATCAGCCGCCGCATCTGCAGCAGCGCTTCGACGTCATTGTCGTAAGCGCGATCGGCGATCGAACTCTTGGTGGTATGCACCGAAGCGCCGCCGAGTTCTTCCGCCGTCACGGTCTCATTGGTCACGGTCTTCACGACGTCCGGCCCGGTCACGAACATATAGCTCGTGTCGCGCACCATGAAGATGAAGTCGGTCATCGCCGGCGAATAGACGTCGCCGCCGGCGCAGGGGCCCATGATCACCGAAATTTGCGGAATGACGCCGGAGGCCAGCACATTGCGCTGGAACACTTCGCCATAGCCGCCGAGCGCCGCGACGCCTTCCTGAATGCGCGCGCCGCCGGCGTCGAAGAGGCCGATGATCGGCGCGCGATTCTTGAGCGCCATGTCCTGCAGTTTGGTGATTTTTTGCGCGTGAGTCTCCGAGAGCGAGCCGCCGAATACGGTGAAGTCCTTGGCGAAGACGAAGACGGCGCGGCCGTTGACGGTTCCCCAGCCGGTGACGACGCCGTCGCCCGAGATTTTCTCGCCCCGATCCATCCCGAAATCGGTACAGCGATGGGCGACGAACATGTCGAACTCCTCGAACGATTCGTGATCGAGCAGCAGTTCGATTCTCTCTCGCGCGGTGAGCTTGCCGCGAGCATGCTGCGCTTCGATGCGCTTTTGTCCGCCGCCCAGACGCGCGGACGCGCGCCGCTGTTCGAGCCCATCGAGAATATGTTTCATGTCCTGGCCTGTTGCTGATGATGACTAATGTCGGGCGCGCCTAAAGCTTGCGGGAGCCAAGTCGCCAGCGCGCGATGTCGGCGCTGGTCAACATGTAAAGCCGGTCGGGCGACGTCCGTTCGGCGAGCTTCACGAGTTCGGTGCTGACGCCCATCATCGCCGCATAGCGCGACAGCGTCTTGAGCATGCCGCCATCGTCCAAATTGCGCTCGCGAACGAAGCCGCCCTCGGCGATATCGAAATTCGTCGAATAATTGAACATGCGGTGCACGCCGACGCTGCTTTGCGCCGGGATGACGCGCTTCCTGCCGCCCATCAGCGCATAAACGCAGGCCGAATAGCAACGGCCCGAAACAAGCGACATCGTTCGCGACCGATTGGCCGCCGGACGCGCGACGATCACCGCCATGCCGAGCTTGCGGAAGGCCTGGCCGAGCTCCATCGAAGCGACGACCTTGCCGCCCGGCGAGTCGAGCAGCACGATTCCATGCAAATTTCCGCCGCGCGCATTGTTGCGCAAAAAGGCGAGAAAGGCGCCGGGCGTCGCTTCGCCGATCTCGCCTTGCGCCGCGATCACCTGCGGGCAATGCGCGCCGCAGCCTCCAGAATTCACATCGACGACGCGAAAGCCCATTTCCTCGGCGCGCACGGGCGAGGCGGCGGCGAGGCACAGAGCGAGCAGGACGGTCTTGATCAGTTTCATCCTGGCGGCCTTCTTTGGTCCGAGCAGCCTAAAGCGAAGTCCGGCGCTGGTGGGCGGTGACGGTCTCGAACCGCCGACCCTCTCGGTGTAAACGAGATGCTCTACCAACTGAGCTAACCGCCCCAAACAACGCGACATGCGGCCTGCGAGGTTTTAAGGGCGGGGTCGGCGCGAAGCAAGCCGGGCCAAAAACGACGGCCGCCGGAACGCCGACGGCCATCGTGCGAAGTTCTCAAAAACGCCTGCGACGCCAGCGCCTCCCTGCGCCGGAGCTACTTGGCCTTATTGAGCGCGGTCTTCAGCGTCGCGCCGGGTTTGAAGCGGGCGCTCTTTGATGCGGGAATCTTGATCTCTTCGCCGGTCGCCGGATTGCGGCCCTTGCCGGCCGCGCGCTTCTTGACCGAGAACGTGCCGAAGCCGACGAGGCGGACCTCGTCGCCTTTCTTGAGGGCCTTGGTGATGCCGTCGATGACGGCGTCGATGGCGGCGGCCGCCGCCGCTTTCGAGCTGTCCGTCTCGTTCGCGACGTGCTCGACGAGTTCCAGTTTATTCATGGCCTTTGTCCTTCTGTTTCGCTGCGAGCCGCCCGGCGTTGAATGCGCGACCTCGAATCGGCGTTGTGCAGCGATGGCGAGTGTTGGTCGCGAATCGCAGGAAATGCAAGGGATGCCGGCTGCCAAAGCCGTAGAATCGCTGGATTTCCTGAGGAAATGGCCGCTGCGACGCGAAAAGCTCATGCAATCCGGGGGCTGCGGCGCGCGCGCCAGCGGCCAAAAAAGAAAAGAGCCCCGCTTTCCAGCGGAGCTCTTAAGCCTTGGGTCAGAACCGGCGTCGGTCAGTGCGCGCGCACGCCCGACCCGTCATCATCGCCGATGGCAGCGCCGCGCTTGGCGATGGCGGCGTCGTCTTCCCGCCATTCGATCGGCGTCGGCTGGGAGACGAGCGCGTGCCGCAGCACTTCATCCATGCGCGCCACCGGCACAATCTCCAGGCCGTTCTTCACCGCGTCGGGGATTTCCGCCAGATCCTTGGCGTTCTCCTCGGGGATCAGCACCTTCTTCAAGCCGCCGCGCAGGGCCGCAAGCAGCTTTTCCTTCAAGCCGCCGATCGGCAGCACCCGGCCGCGCAGGGTGATCTCGCCAGTCATGGCGATGTCGCGCTTGACGGGAATGCCGGTGATGATCGACACGATGGCGGTCGCCATCGCCACGCCCGCCGACGGCCCGTCCTTAGGCGTCGCGCCTTCCGGCACGTGCACATGGAAGTCGCGGCGATCGAAGACCGGCGGTTCGACGCCGAAGTCGACGGCGCGCGAGCGCACATAGGACGCCGCAGCGGAAATCGACTCTTTCATCACGTCGCGCAGATTGCCGGTGACCGTCATCTTGCCCTTGCCGGGCATCATAACGCCTTCGATCGTCAACAGCTCGCCGCCGACTTCGGTCCAGGCAAGTCCGGTCACGACGCCGACCTGATCCTCGAGCTCGGCCTCGCCATAGCGGAATTTCGGCACGCCGAGATAATCCGCAATATTATCGTTCGTGACGACGATCTTCTCCTTTTTCTTGAGGAGAATCTCCTTTACCGCCTTGCGCGCCAGATTGGAGATTTCGCGCTCCAGATTGCGCACGCCCGCTTCGCGCGTATAGCGGCGAATGAGGGTGAGCAGGCCGTCGTCAGCGATCATCCATTCTTCAGGCGCAAGACCATGCTTGTGCACCGCATTGGGGATGAGGTGCCGGCGCGCAATCTCGACCTTCTCGTCCTCCGTGTAGCCGGCGATGCGGATGATTTCCATACGGTCCATCAGCGGCGGCGGAATGTTGAGCGTATTCGCCGTCGTCACGAACATGACGTTCGAAAGGTCGTAGTCGACTTCGAGGTAATGGTCGTTGAACGTGGCGTTCTGCTCCGGGTCCAGCACTTCGAGCAGGGCCGACGACGGATCGCCGCGGAAATCCATGCCCATCTTGTCGATCTCGT
>JBFXJV010000095.1:0-9888 GCA_050174515.1 Methylocystis sp. | reverse complement strand
CAGCGTCGGCCGGTCGCGATCTGCGCTCAACCGTTCATCGATCGCGCCGCCGAGAACGATAGCGCCGTCCGGCGGCGCCATATCGGCGGCCGGAGGCGGAAAGCGCGCTTCGAGCGGCCCCGCCAGCAGGCCGCCGAGCGGTCCGAAAGCCATCAGCAGCAAAGCGAAGGCGCTCACGCTCGAGAGCGCGCGCCCCAACATTCGCCATCGCGTATAGAGCAGCGTTGAGCCGAAGACGCCGAGGAAGATGGCAAGCGGGACGGGCGACAGAAAGAACTCGAAGGTTTTCGCGACGGTAAAGAACATCGGTTCACGTCATTCCTCGGCGCGTCAATGGCGCGAAGCGGCGTCGCTGACCGACCGCTTCGCGCAACGCCTGCGTCGCCCGCTCGATCACATATTCGGATAATTCGGGCCGCCGCCGCCCTCCGGGGGAACCCAGGTGATGTTCTGCGCAGGGTCCTTGATGTCGCATGTTTTGCAATGAACGCAATTCTGCGCGTTGATCACGAAGCGCGGATCGCGGCGCGTCTCCTCGTCGGCGTAGACCACTTCATAGACGCCCGCGGGACAATAGAGCCGCGCCGGTTCGCCGTAGACCGGAAGGTTGCGTTCAATCGGGATCGACGGATCGGCGAGCTTCAGATGAACCGGCTGATCCTCCTCGTGATTGGTGTTGGAGACGAACACCGACGACAGCTTATCGAAGACAAGATTGCTGGCGCGTTTCGGATAGACGATCGGCGTGACTTCCGAGAGCGGCTTTAGCGACTCGTAATCGGCCTTGCCGTGCTTGAGCGTGCCGAAGAGGGAAAAGCCGAACAATTCGTTGGTCCACATGTCGAGGCCGAAGAGCGGCGCGCCGAGATAGGTGCCGTATTTGGACCACAGCGGCTTGACGTTGCGCACGGGCTTGAGATCGCGGCCGATGTCGGAGGCGCGCCAAGCGGCGTCATACGCGCCGACTTCGTCATGCGCGCGGCCTTCGCCGATCGCAGCCGCGACGTGTTCGGCGCACAGAATCCCCGAGAGCATCGCGTTGTGCGACCCCTTGATGCGCGGCACATTCATGAAGCCCGCCGCGCAGCCGATCAGCGCGCCGCCGGGCATGACGAGTTTCGGAACGCTCTGCCATCCGCCCTCGGTCAGCGCGCGCGCGCCGTAGGAGAGGCGTTCGCCGCCTTCGAGCGTCGGCGCGATCAGCGGATGCGTCTTGAAGCGTTGAAATTCGTCGAAGGGAGACAGCGTCGGATTTGAATAGTTGAGATGCACGACGAAACCGATCGACACGAGATCGTCGTCGAAATGATAGAGGAACGAGCCGCCGCCGGTGTCGCCGGCGAGCGGCCAGCCGAAGGAATGCTGCACAAGCCCGTCCTTGTGCTTTTCCTTCGGAATGCGCCAAAGCTCCTTGAAGCCGATGCCGAATTTCTGCGGCTCGCTGTGCGCGCAAAGATCGTATTTCGCCAGCAGCTGCTTGGTCAGCGAGCCGCGCGCGCCTTCGGCGAATATCGTGTACTTGCCTCTAAGCTCCATCCCCCGGGTGAAGCTGTCCTTGGGTTCGCCGTCGCGGCCCACGCCCATGTCGCCCGTCGCGACGCCGACGACTTCGCCGTTCTCGCCGTAAAGCGTCTCGGCGCCGGCGAAGCCGGGATAGATTTCCACGCCGAGGGTTTCAGCTTCGGACGCGAGAAAGCGAACGACATTGCCGAGCGAACCGATGAAATTGCCATGGTTGTTCATCAGCCGCGGCATCAGCATATTGGGTAGGCGAAGCCCGCCCTTTTCCGACAGCAGCAGGAAATGATCTTCATGCACCTGAGTTTTCAGCGGAGAATCGTCGCGCGTGCGCCACTCGGGAAGAAGACGATCGAGGCCGATCGGATCGATCACCGCGCCGGACAAAATATGCGCGCCGGGCTCGGAGCCCTTTTCGATGACGACGACTGAAAGATCCGGCGCGATCTGCTTTAAGCGAATCGCCGCGGCGAGGCCGGCCGGCCCCGCGCCGACCACGACCACGTCATATTCCATAGATTCGCGCGGCGGCAGCTCCGTATCTTCAGTCATTTTCAATCCCTTTTGCCTTTCTTGGAGGCATTCTAGCCTTTTTGCGCGGGCCGCGGCAAAAGGAGATTCGCGTTTGAGCAAGGCTTCGATCGAGCCGTTTCCGGTAGAAGTTCGGGGCGGGGCGGGAGAGGTGCATAATCAGATCATGTTCGATCCGATTTACGCCCGATGAAGCGTCTCCCGTACTTCTTCGCGATGGCGCTCCTGGCCGTTGGCGTCTGGATCGTCGCCTATCGCCCGGCCAATCCTGAAGACGTCTTCCTGGGCTATGTCGAGGGGGACATTCTCTACATAGGTCCCTATGAGAGCGAGAGAGTCGCGAGCGTCGCGGTCGCTGCCGGCTCGGTGGTCAAAAAGGGCGATCCGCTGTTCGCGATGTCGACGACGCTTCTCGATCGCCTTCGCGACGAGGCGGCGGCGCGCGTCGCGCAACTTGAGGCGCAGGCCGAAAATCTTCAGGCGGCGATGAATCGGCCGGAGCAGATCGCCGTTCTGCAGGCGGCGTTGGAGCGCGCCGAGGCTGCGCTGCAATTGTCGCGCGCGGATTACCAACGACAGCGCAAGCTTTATGCCGAAGGCCATGTCGCCAAGGCGGCGCTCGACCGCGCCGAGATGGCGAGAGCGCGCGATGAGGCGAGCGTGAAGGAGGCGCGCCGGCAGGTCGAGGCGTCGCGAATGGCGAGCCGCACGCAGGAAATCGAAGCCGCCGAAGCCAACTTGAAACAGGCGCGCGCGCAGCTCGCTGCGCTCAATATTCGCATCAAGCGTCAAAGCGTCGTCGCGCCCGCCGATGGCGTCGTGCAGGACGTGTTGTTCCGACCCGGCGAGATCGTCAACGCCGGCCAGCCGGTCATTGCCCTGCTGCCGCCGGAGAACCGCAAAGTGCGCTTCTACGTCTCCGAACCGGAGCTGCCGAAAATTTCGCTGGGCGAGCGGGTGCGCATCACATGCGACGGCTGCGCCGGCGATCTTTATGGTCGCGTCAATTACATCGCCGGCCGCCAGGAATATACGCCCCCCGTCATCTTCAGCGACCAGGAGCGCTCGAAACTCGTTTTCAAGGTCGAGGCGCATCTCGAAGGCGCGGCGCGCGCCGTGCCTTTAGGAATGCCGGTCGCCGTGAAGCCCGCGCCGGAATCGGCGGAATCCGCGCCATGAGCGTCGAACATGAGATCGCGATCGACGCGCGCGGGCTGACCAAATCCTTCGGCGCGAAAAAAGTCGTCGACAATCTCACGCTGCAGGTCGCGCGCGGCGACATCCAGGGATTTCTCGGCCCGAACGGCAGCGGCAAGACGACGACGATCCGCATGCTCTGCGGACTGCTGACGCCCGATTCGGGCGAGGGCACATGTCTTGGCTATGACATCCGTCGCCAGCAGAAGGAGATCAAGCGTTGCGTCGGCTATATGACGCAGGGCTTTTCGCTCTATCGCGACCTCACCATTCGCGAAAATCTCGAATTTGTCGCGCGGGTCTATAATCTCGACGCGCCCGAAGACGCGGCTCAGGCGGCGCTCGAGCGATTGGGTCTTACGGCGCGCGCCGATCAGCTCGCCGGCGAATTGTCCGGCGGCTGGCAGCAGCGGCTGGCGCTCGGGGCATGCATCCTTCCCGGCCCCTCGCTGCTCCTCCTCGACGAGCCGACCGCCGGCGTCGATCCCAAGGCGCGCCGCGATTTCTGGGACGAAATCCATCATCTCTCGACGCAAGGCCTGACCGTGCTGGTTTCGACGCATTACATGGACGAAGCCGAGCGCTGCCATAAGATCGCTTATATCGCCAACGGCCGGCTGTTGGCTTCGGGGACGATTCCACAAATCATCGCCGGCGCGCATCTCTCGACATGGGTCGTGACCGGCGGAGATCTCGATGCGCTCGCCAGCGAATTGAAACAACAGTCCGGCGTCGACATCGTCGCGCGCTTTGGCGCGGCGCTTCATGTGGGGGGACGCGATGAAGCCGCCATGGAGCGCCTCGCGCGCCGCTATGACGCCGAAGGCCGTCATCGCTGGAGACGCGACGAGCCGACGCTCGAAGACGTGTTCATCGATTTGATGACCCGCGCGGGAGCCGGCCGATGAGCGCGCCGCAAGACCTGCCGAGCGCTCATCGGCGTCCGGCGCGCGGCGCGCTGGCGCAATCCGTGCGGCGTTGCGTCGCCATGTTCGTCAAGGAGTTCATTCAGCTTCGCCGCGACCGGCCGACCTTTGCGATGATCGTCGGCATTCCGCTCATTCAGCTGATGCTGTTCGGCTATGCGATCAACACCGATCCCAAACATCTCCCGACGGCGGTGCTGACGAGCGACGACAGTCCGATCGCGCGCGCGCTCATCGGCGCGTTGCAGGCGACCGATTATTTCGACATCAAATATGTCGCCCGAGGCGAAGCGGACGCCGATGAATTGATCCTTTCGAACAAGGCGCAATTCGTCATTCAAATTCCGCCCGATTTTTCTCGCCGGCTGGTTCGCGGCGAAAAGCCGGCGGTGCTGCTGATCGCCGACGCGTCCGACCCGGTCGCGACCTCCGGCGCGGTCGCCGCGGCGCTCGGCGCCGCAAATCAGGCGCTCGACCGGGAATTGATCGGACCGCTCGCCTCGCTCACGCAAAATGCGGCGCCATACGAAATGCGCGTGCATCGCCGCTATAATCCTGCGGGAGAGACTCGCCGCAATATCGTGCCGGGACTGATCGGGACGATTTTGACCATGACGATGCTGATGTATACGGCGATGTCGGTAACGCGCGAAATCGAGCGGGGAACGATGGAGGCGTTGCTCGCCATGCCGATACTTCCGGTTGAGATCATGCTCGGAAAGATCGCGCCCTATGTGGTTGTGGGCGCGGTGCAGATGGCGACTATTCTCATCTTCGCCGCGCTGCTGTTTCAAGTGCCCGTGGTCGGCTCGCTGTTTACCCTCACCACGCTGACTCTGCTTTTCATTGTCGCCAATCTGTCGGTCGGCTATTCGTTCTCGACGGTCGCGGACAATCAGCTCCAGGCGATGGAACTGACCTTCTTCTTTTTTCTGCCGAGCATGCTTCTGTCGGGCTTCCTTTTTCCTTTCTACGGAATGCCGAAATGGGCGCAATATGTCGGAGAGGCGATGCCGCTCACCCATTATCTGCGCATCGTGCGTTCGGTGATGTTGAAGGGATCGACCTTCGGCGATCTTGCCGTCGACGCCGGCGCGCTCGCGGCTTTCACGCTTGTCGCGATGAGCCTCGCGGTGATGCGATTCCGACAGACGCTCGACTGACGGCGACGACTGATTTTTTTGGCGGCGTAAACATTGGCGCGGAGACGAAAATGTCCGACACGGAAGAGCCGCAACGGCGATTCAATTTGATCATGAAGGTCGCAATGCTCGCTGCGGTGTTGCTGACCGGCTATTACGTCTGGTCCTTCTTTGTCAGCAGCCGCTATCAGGCGCTTTGCGGCGGCTCCTACTGGGAGCTGGACAAGACGGAGATCGAGTCCTGCGTCGATCGGAAAAAGGAACTCGAAAAGTAGCGTGGGACGTCGCCACGCCGCCGGAATCGCCTTTGCGCGTCGGGAATGACCAGCGAAGCGTTCAGACGGCAATCATTTCAAAAGAGAAAAGTCGCGCTCTGCGCGAAGAAGCCCGCAAACAGCAGCAGCCCGGCGTCGCGATTGGAGCGGAAGAGGCGAAGCGCGATGGCTGGCGCGGCGTCCTTTCCGGTCAGCGCGGTCTGCCAGGCGAGATGCGCCGCATAGGCGGCGACGCCGAGATAGGACAGCCATCCGCCGCCCGCCAGAAATACGGCGAAGGCGGCGCTTGCGACGGACAGGCCGTAGAGCGCGCCGACCGCCAATTGCACGCGCGGTCCGAAGAGGCGCGCCGTCGAACGCACGCCGACGATCGCGTCGTCGCGCAGGTCCTGAAGCGCATAAATCGTATCGAAGCCGATGGTCCATAAGATCGCGGCGGCGTAGAGGAAAAGCGCCGGCGCGCCGAGCGCGTCCGTGCGCGCCGTCCAGCCGAGCAGCGCGCCATAGGCGAACGCCGATCCAAGAATCGCCTGCGGCCAGGAGGTGAACCGCTTGGCGAAAGGATAGATCAGCACGATCAGCGGCGAAATCATTCCAAGCGCGATCGTCAGCCCGTTGAACGAGAGAAGCACGGCAAGCCCGACGAGGCACTGCGCAACGATAAAGGCGAGCGCGGCGCGCGGCGTCACCCGACCGCTGGCGAGCGGTCGCAGACGCGTGCGCTCGACCTTTGCGTCGATGTCGCGATCGACATAGTCGTTATAAGTCGAGCCCGCGCCGCGCATGACGACGGCCCCGATGAAGAACAGGGTCAGATGCCAGAAATTCGGGCCTTCGCGCAGCGCTACCGACGCGAGCGCGCTCGATTCCCAGCAGGGCAGCAGCAGCAGCCACCAGCCGATGGGCCGGTCGAGGCGCGCGAGCTGGAGAAAAGGCAGGAGCGCGGGGGGCGCGCGACGCAGCAACACGTGGTCCGCGATCGCGTCGGGCAGCGCGACCGCTCCCGATGGATCGCCGCTTCGTCTGAGGCTCACAGCGGTCCGGCAGGCAACTTCGGCGGCGCCATCATGCCGCCGCCTCCAGCGGCCGCCTGATCGCGCATCTGTTTCATCTTCGCCGCCGCCGCGCAGGCCTGCGAGGCGAAGCTCTGAGTCTTGCCGCGTGCATCCTTGAAGCCGTCGACGATATTGTCCGGAATGTTGCACCATTCCTTGTTCTTGGTCAGGTAGTTCATCATCTCGGTCTCGACGGCGACGAGACGGCGCGCGGCCGGGCAGGCGGCCTCGGGATCCATCTTGCCCTTGCCCGCCTTGCCGAGCTTGTTGAGCGCCTCAATGCCGGCCATGCGCTTCTCGGTGAGCTTTTGAAAGTCTTCCTGACAGCCTTCCGCATGCGCGCCGCCTGCGGCGAGCAACATCGCAAAGAGCGCAAGGGTCGAATTTCGCGCAACAGCGCGAGGAAGCGCGACAGCGCCAATGATCATGTCTCTTGGTCCGCTCATCAGGCTCGCAGCAATACCAGCAGGCTTGCCGGCGACGCAAGTTTTAGAGAACCTGTGCGCAACAAAGCGGCGGCTTCATGGCAAGCGCGCATTGCGCTCGCGTCTCCGCTGGGAAGCGATTGTGTCAGCTTATGATTTTACCGCTCAGCGCGTGTTCGTTCGCGACGAACTCGCGCCGGGCGCCGAATTCACGCCTTCAGCTGAGGCGTTAAACTATCTGCTCAATGTGCTGCGCATGCGCGAGGGCGCCGCGATTCATGTGTTCAACGGTCGCGACGGGGAATTTCGCGCGACGCTCTTCGACGTTTCGCGTCGCGCCGCGAGATTGCGCGTTGCGGAGCGCCTGCGCGTCCAGCCCGAACGCGCCGACCTCGATTATTGTTTCGCTCCCTTGAAGCAGGCGCGGCTCGATTACATGGCGCAGAAGGCCACCGAAATGGGCGCCGGCCGGCTCGTACCGGTGATCACGCATCGCACCCAGATTCGCCGAGTAAATACGGGACGGCTTCAAGCGAATGTCATCGAAGCCGCCGAGCAATGCGGCGTGCTGGCCGTGCCCGAAGTCGCCGCCGCAATCGAATTGCCTGATTTTCTCGCGAATTTGCCGGCGGAGCGGTTGCTCGCTTTTTGCGACGAACATGCCGATCTCGCCAATCCGGTCGATGCGCTCGCCGGCCGCACGGCCCAGGAGGGCGTAAGCGTGCTCATTGGACCGGAAGGAGGCTTCGACGACGCCGAACGGGCGGCGATTCGACGTTTGCCGAACGTCGTCTGTCTGTCGCTTGGACCCCGCGTGCTTCGCGCCGACACCGCCGCCGTCGCCGCTTTGGCGATCCTGCAGGCCGCGATTGGCGATTGGCGCTCCCCGGCGCCGGCCCGCGTCTAAACAAAAAATAAATAAATAAATAAAAAATATAAAGCGTAGGGCTCATATGGCGCCGGCAGACTGCTCGCGAAGGCGTCAGAGACACGATCCTGCCATGATGTTTGGCTCTAGTTGGAACCAGAGTAAACAGCGTCGGGCCCGACGCGAGCGCTAATCTTCGCCGTCGGCCTGATTATGTCGCATCGAGAGACAGATCGGGATTGCAAGGCTCCTGAAATCTGCGCGCAGGCGCGAATTTTCGGAGGTGGGGCTATGAAATTATGACGACCCTAGACATCATCTGCCGCAGCGAACGTCAATTTCCGAGGCGCCTTTTTGGAGTCGTTGCGCTCGCCGCGCTTGCTGTCACGCCGGTTCGCGCCGAGAATGTGAGCCAATGCGCGCGCTACGGTGCCGATTTTGTCCCTGTCGCCGGGTCGAATGGCTGCGTTCGGCTGGGCGGTCACGTCCGCGTCGCCATGCCGAGAACGCCGGTCGCGCCGATGGGCTATGCTGAGATGCCGCGTGACGGCATGCGGCATGCCGCCGCGAGTTCCTCATGGCTCCCCATGGCGCCCTTCGGACTTCACGACCTCTTCCCGCGCTAGATCACGTCGCGTTTGCGCGCATTCTGAAACCGTTACAGCGGAAGCACGCAATCGACGAAGGCGGCGTCGATTGATTGTCCCCAGGCGCCGTAATAATCGCCCAGTCGCCGCTGCGCCAAACATCGTCCATCTTCGAGAATCTCTTCCAGGGGCGCGAGATAAAGGTTCTCGTCGCGTCCTTCAGCGTTGAGTCGCGCGCGGCGGCGCAAGCCGTCCTCGGCGAGCGATAGAACGTCGCGCCCGATGTCACGGAGGCTGCGGCCGTCGATCGTCGCGTCGAGCGCCAGCGCGGGGACGTCGTTGCGCAGCGCCTGGCGGGCGTCGGCGCTCCAATCCTTGGTGAGCTCGCGCGCTCCGTCCAGCGCGCCCGGATCATAGAAGAGGCCGGCGAAGAGCGCGGCAAGGGCGGTAAAATGCGCGCGAGGCCCGGCGTCCGCGCCGCGCATTTCGAGATAGGTCTTCAGTCTCACCTCAGGAAAAATCGTCGAGAGGTGATTGGCCCAGTCCGACATTGTGGCGGGTTCGCCGGGCAATTGCTGAAGGCGCCCGTTCATCAGATCGCGAAAGCTCGCGCCCGCGACATCGTAATAAACGTCCCCGCGCTTGACGAAATACATCGGCACGTCAAGCGCGTAGTCGACGTATCGCTCGAAGCCGAATCCCTGTTCGAAGGCGAAAGGCAGCATGCCGGTGCGATTCGGGTCGGTATCCAGCCAAATGTAGGATCGCTGCGACAGCCGACCGGTCGGCTTGCCGTCGAGAAAGGGCGAGTTGGCGAAAATCGCCGTGATGAGCGGCTGCAGGGCGAGGCCGACCCGCATCTTTTGAACCATGTCGGCCTCATCGACGAAGTCGACGTTGACCTGCACGGTGGCGGTGCGAAACATCATGTCGAGCCCGCGCGCGCCGACTTTCGGCATAAAGGCCTGCATGATGGCGTAGCGCTGCTTCGGCATCGCCGGCGTTTCGGCGCGCGACCATTTGGGGCTGCAGCCGAGATCAAGGAAACGCACGCCGAGCGCGCGCGCCACCGGCGAAAGCGCGGCAAAATGCGCGTCGAGTTCGTCCTTTGTGGCGTGAACGTCGAGCAGCGGCGCGCCGGAGAGTTCGAACTGGCCGCCGGGCTCGAGCGAAATCGCGCCGCCGCCTTCCGGCTGATAGAGGCCAATCAGCGCGTCGCGGTCAAAAATGGGCGCCCAGCCGAGCGCATCGCCCAGGCCCTCGAGCAGCGCGCGCACGCCGCCGCGGCCGGCCGAACCCTCATAGGGGACCGGCGCGTTGTCAGCGGCGTAAAAGGGGATTTTCTCGTGTTCCGTGCCGATGCG
>JBFXJV010000094.1:0-9964 GCA_050174515.1 Methylocystis sp. | reverse complement strand
TCACGAAGATCGTTCGAAAGAGGTCGAGCCATCAGATGCTGGCCTCCATCCCAGCCAGCATCTTGAATCACAATCCAAACCAAATGGGAATCCCACTCGATTCAGCTAAAACGGGAAACGCTCTAGAGCATTTTCCGCCGAAGTGGACGCCGGTTCTGCGTAGAAAATGGGTCAATTCAAGAAACTAGAGCGCGTTCATGAATCGATGATTCATGAACGCGCTCTATGCGATTCCGTGACATAGGATCAATCGGCGTGATCCTTCTTTCGGTCGTTTGAAACCACACGGCGGCAAACCGGCCAAAGTGCGAGCCGCGCGAAACCGAGCGCCGCGCCACCGTGCGCGCCGCCAAAATGCGCGGTTTTGGCGTCGAATCTCTGCGCGGTCGCCATCAAGCCGGCCGACGCCTTTGCGGCGCCGTGGTCGTCGGCGTTACCGCCAATGGCGGCCATCTTGCAATGAAACCCGCCGGGATGGGGAGCTTGATGCGTTGAAGAGAGATTATATCCCTGAAGTCAGCGAGGTTCGGATGGTGCGCTGCGCGCCGGCTCGCCCTTTTGCTTTAACCGCGGCCGACGCTGACTATATCGCGGATTGCCTTCGGGCGGTGGAAACGTCGTTCGGGCTGGAGGCTTTTCCGGGCGTCGCTTTTTGCCAGATTCCGGCGCGCTCCTTGATCGGACAATTCATCGACTGGTGGCGCGGGCTCGAACCTGCCACGGAGGATCAGCGCGAGGCTCATGCACGCCTGCCGGGCGCCATCCGTTTGCTCGACACGGTCTCCGCCTTGATGGAAGAACAGGCCCGTCGGGATCGGCCCTAGATCATCCAGCGATCGCAGGGGCTGCACCCATCAAAAAGGCGCCGGCCAGAAGCGCAGCGCCTTCGACGGGAACGATGCGGCTGACAAGTCGCTCCGAGGCGAGGCGTCGCACGCTCGCCAACATGTGGATCGAACCCGCGCCAGCCGAGTGCGTCGCTATCCTTGATATTTGCGGATCATCATTTCGATCGCCGTCAACGATTCCGAGATGTTGAGCCAGTTTTCGGCATGTTCGTCGTTCTTAAATTCTCGGCCCAGATTCACCGGCTCGTCGCGGCCGGGAATATGTAGGAAACAAGCCCATTTTCCATTGGGCAGCTGCTCAACAGTAACCTTATGATCAGCCATGCTTTTCCTCCCTGGCGAGCGGCGCTTTTTATCATAATTCCGCAAACGCGCTGCGTCGCGCGCCTTCGCCGCCGCCAAATAGAGCAAAATTCTCGCCAACGATCGCCGCTCTTGCCGGATCGGCGAAGCGGAGCGGCTCAGGCGCCGTGTTCGATGAGGTCAGGAAGTCTTTTGGCCAGCGATCGCAACACGCTCTCAGAGCCTTTGAGCATGACATCATAGACCGCGTCCGCCGCGGGGGCGGCGTCGATTCCGTCCTGGACAAATACGAAATGCGTGCCGCCATTTTGCGACGGCGAGATCGTCCATGTAACTGTCGTGTCCATATATCGGCCAAAACCCTTGAGCTCGTCGTGACCGCCCGACCAGCTGAAACGCAACATGGCGCCAGGCTCGACAGCGAGAATCTGGCATTTGAATTCGCCGTCCCAACGCTCGATCGGACGAGTCCAGATCGTGAACTTATGGCCTACCACCGGCTCGATGTCGTTTGGAAAGAACCAAACGGCGAGCCATTCGGAATCTGTCATGGCGCGCCATACCGCCTCGACAGGGTGTTCGAAGTCTTTTTCCGTTGCGAGGCTGCGTGTTTGTTTAGCGTCGAGCATGGCGCGTTGCTCCAGTTACAGGAGAAGTTGCAAAGATTGAGCCAGATGGGGCGGACAGCCTGCCGCTCGGCGGCGACAAGCCCGGACGCCGCCGTTAGGCCGAAAGCGTGGCGCCGCCGTCGCCACAGGAAGGAGACGCGCGCGCCATCTCTTCCGATTGCCGAGACGACCGGACGGCCTTCGACGGCGACTCGACGCCGCTAGCGATCGGATCCCACATCTTCGCTGAAACGCGTCGTCAACAAGCGCTCTTGGGGCGCCGTGATCGCGTCGTTTTCCCCAACCGACCGATGAGGCGCCGCCCATACGCTGTCGGAGGGTCCATATTTTGCGCGACGCGACGCGGCCCGCGCCATTAAGAAAAAGGACAAGGCGGCGGCGAGCGAGACGAAATCGACGGCGAGCGCAGCGACGCTCGCTGAGCCATGCATGCCGAGCGCCGGAAATGTCCAAGCTGCGAGAGTCGTGAGGGGTATTGCCGCCGTCGCGAGCGCGGCGAGCCTGAGAAGCTCGACGCTCGCCGCGGCGGCGCCCCTGAAGAACGACCAGAGCACGCTCGCAACGAAGACGGAATAATAAACGCCGTTGTGCCAATGCTCGATATCGGCGACGCGGCCGTCGAGCCATTTGGCCGCGACGATCGTCATGGAAATCGCGCATATTGCGCCAAGGCAAACGCCGACCGTAGCCGCCGACATCAGACGCGTCGATCTCTTTTGAACGACGGGTCCGCCCTGTCGCCGCTCGGTTCGCCGGCGCGATTCGATCCAGAGCAGATTGCCGGAGTAAAACAGGAACGCGCCCGCAATGCCGAGAAGAAAGTACAGGAAGCGCACGACATCGCCGCCGAAACTTGCGAAATGCAGAGCGAAGAACGTCGCCACGACGCCCGTCCACCTTCCCTCTCCGCCGGGAAAATAGTCGGTGTTGGCAATTTCGCCGGTGACCGGGCTGACGACGGCGAACCCCTTGCCTCTCGTCATATAGCGGGCGTCATATCCCCAGATCTGAACCGATGCGCCGCGAGACCCGGCGTTGCGGTAGCGCATCTCGACGGGAACGAAACTTGGCGACGCCGCTTTCACCCGGTCGAGCAGCGCATTGACCGGCAGCATGGGCGCGGGTCGCTCGTCCTTCCTGATCGCATTGAAGGGATTGTTCGCGGCGATGATCGTCTTCAGACCGCCGTCATAGACGACATGATCGAGCGCATCGTACAGCTGCTCATGCAGGCAGAAGACGGCCGCCGTGAGCGCGATGACGATGTGGAACGGCAGGCTGACGACGCCAACCACATTATGCGCGTCGAGCCACATGCGCTTGAGGTTGGGACCGATACGGAGCGCGAAGAGATCCTTCGCGAGCGACGGCAGAACGATGATCAACCCAGAGACGAGCGCGACGGCATAGACGGCGCTCACGACGCCCATGACGATTTCGCCGATTTCATTGGCGCCGGGAATGCCGGCGGTTTGATGAATCTTGTCGACGAAGCCGGCGAGACTCGAGCGATGCGACTGCGCGAGCCGCAAGTCGCCGTCGGCGGAGAGATCCGCGGACCAGGGCGTCTTGTCGTCCCTGCCCTTACGCCATGTGAGACGCGCCCAAAGCTCTTCGGTCTCGCCCAAGTGGAGCGTGAATTCCTTGGCGGCGTCAGGCCGCGCGGCGAGCGTGCGCGCGATTAATTCGTCCGATTGCGCAAGCTTTGTCAGACTGATCGGGGCGGGCGATGAAACCCAGCGCGCGAGCGGCTCCGCGAACACCGTAATGGCGCCCGCGTAGAAGGCGATGAACAGGAACATCCCGGTAGTGATGCCCGTCCATGTATGAACAGTCTTATAGAGTCGAACAATGTCGCTCCGCATCGTCCTTTGTCTCGATCAGCGAAAGAAATGACGGCAGGCGAACAAGCCGGCGTAAGCGATGAAATTTGCGCCGCCGAGCCAGAGCCAGGCGCGCATGCCGCTAAAAAACAGAAAGCAGAGGCTGAGCGTCGTGAGCCAGATCGGCGCGACGAGCCACATCACGATCTGAAATTTGTTTGGCGCCGCCAATCCTCCAGGCGTCAACCAGGCAAACAGCCCCGCAAGCGCGATCGCGAGCGTGAAGCCCAGAATGGCGCCGGCCGATGTCTTGCTCACCCAGTCGCGTCGCATCTGACTCATGGCGCGTTTCCGATGAAGGTTCGGAGCGCCCCCACACATGGATAAACGATCAAAAGAAGCATGGTCAGCGCCAGCGTCGCGAAAATCGCGGTCGAGAGCTGAACCGTCTCGCTCCACAGGATGACGCCGAGAAACAGCAGCGCTACGCCAGCGGCGCGGCTAAGCCGCCCCGGCAAGCGTCGCGACAGCCACCGCTGGTTTGGCGCGCCGAGATAGAGGGTGGCGGCTCCCGAGGCGATCACGACGCAGGCAGCGAATTGATAGGCGGCGGGCAGGAGGCCCATCGTCCGCTCCCGATTTTGTCAAAAGTTGACAGTCGCCGACAGAAGGACGGTGCGCGGCGCGTCAAGCGTGGCGAAGCCGTCGTTGAAGGAGCCGGACCAGTAGCTGTGATTGAACAGGTTGTTCACATTCGCCCGCAACGTCATATCCGCGCCGTACACCTTCGTGGCGTAGCGCAGGCCCGCGTCGAAACGCGTCCATTCAGGAATGCGATACCAGTTCATCGAGTCGAGGTAGAGCGCGCTTGTATAGACGACGCGGCCTTCAGCCGTCACGCCAACGAGATAGGGAAGATCCCACTCGCCATAGAGGTTCGCCTGCCACCTCGGTATGCCGAAGGCGTTTTTTCCGGTCGTTTTTCCGTCAGCGCTCTGGGTAATGACGCCGATCATGTAAGTGACGCCGCCGAGCACGCGGAAACCTTCGATAGGCTCGCCAAAGACGTTCCACTCTATGCCCTGGTTGCGCTGCCGGACGGGCTTATAGGTGATCAGGCCTCCGGCGGTCACGGTCGCAAGAGTCGGTCGCGTAATCTCGTAGAAGCTCAGCGTGTTGGCGAGAACGCCCAAATCGAGCTTCGCGCCGGTTTCGATCTGCTTGGAGACGAACGGCGGAAACGACTCGTTGAAATTGGTCGCGAGCGGGTTGGTGACGCGCAGGCCCTGCGTGAGGCCTTCGATATAGTTGGCGTAAAGCGAGAGGCGCTTGTCAAATGGCTTGACGATCAGCGCAAAGGCCGGCGAGAGGCGATGGCTGTCGTAGGAGTTCGTTTCTATGCCCGTATTCGCCTGAAAGTTCTTGGTCATCACCCGCTGGCTGCGCAGACCGCCGATGAGCTGGATGCGTTCGTCGAAAGCGGAAATCGTGTCGGCGAAGGCGAGGCTCGCCAGATAGTTCTCTGAAGTTTTCCTTGGATCGGTCGCGAAATAGGGTTGCCCGAGACGGAACGCAGTGCCCGGAACGACCGGCGGAGGCGGCGCCTGGGGCGGCACGACGGGCAGATAAATGTTGGAGCTGTAAGGCGAGATAAATCCGAATTCGGAACTTTGGCTGAATTTCAGCGCCGAGGCGCTCAGCACGAATTGATGGCGCAGCGGTCCCGTGTCCAATTGACCGCGCACTCCGCCTTGAGTCGACAGCGAATTGGTGTAGCCGCGCAGATTGACGATTCGGGCTCTGCTGTAGTTGCCGAGCAGGTTGACGCCCGTCGCCTGAGTTCCATTGGTGAAGCCGAAGTTTCGACTGTCCAAAAAGCCGATGCCGGCAAAAACCGTGACATTCTCGGCCACGTCCAGCTCGGCGCGGGCTTCGATGGCTTTGTTCTCGAACCGGGCGTTGGAGCCGACGAAAAGATTCGTGCTTGCGTCGGGCGCCGCCGCCACGCCAATGCCGGTGAAGCTCGCCATGAGCGAGCTGCCGTTCTTGAAGATTTCCTGGCTGTGATAGGCGTCGATCGACAGCCTTAAACGCTCTTCGCGGAAATCGAGCGCCAGCGCGTTCAGCCCGCGCACTTTCCACTGTTCGTTGAGCGCGGTCCCGCCGCTGCGGTAAACGCCGTTGTAGCGAACGCCGAACTGATTATGGTCGCCGCCACGTCGCCCGACGTCGATATGCGCGCCGAACTGAGAACTCGACGTGAAATCGGTGCTGACGCTGGTGATCGGCGCATCGCCCGCATGTTTGGTGACGAGATTGATCGAACCGCCAACCGCGCCGAAAGGCGCCATGCCGTTGAGCAACGCGCCGGGGCCCTTGAGCACTTCGACCCGCTCCAGGAACTCTGTCGGCACATGACCGTCGGGCGCGAGACCATACATGCCGTTGAGCGCGAGCTCGCTGCCGAGCACCGGAAATCCGCGAATTCTGAAATTCTCGCGAATGTGTCCCGCCGACGTGGTCATGCGCACCGACGGGTCGTTCTCCAACACCTCCTGCAGCGTGCGCGCCTGCTGGTTCTCGATAAGCGCCGACGTGTAGCTCGTCACATTGAACGGCGTATCCATGAAGTCGCGATTGCCGAGCATGCCCAGTCGCGCGCCGCGGGCGATCTCGCCGCCGGCGTAGGCCGGCGGAAGATTGCCGATCTCGCCCTGCGCCGGAGTCGGCGCGACGCTGGGACCGGAGGCTGGCGCCAAGCCCTGTCCCGCTCCGGACGTCGCGGCGCGCGGCGTCGAGGCCACATGCGGTCTCGGACCGCTTTGATGAGCGCTTCTCGCGCGCGCGCTCGAGGCGACCGGACGCGGCGTTTGTCGCCGCACTTTCGCTTGCGGCTTTTCCCGCGGCGCGTCGACGGTCACCGGCGGCAAGGTTTGCGAGGCGTTCTGCGCCCTGGCCGACGCGATTTCGAGCGAAAAGGCGATCGACGCGCCGAGGCCGCAAGTGAGCAGGGATTTTTTCCCGATATCCAATGCATTGAAGCAGGAAACTTCGGAATAGTTCTTACTCATATTTCCGCCTTTACTGCTATGCAGGCCATAGTTCGTCGAAAGAGTGATTACGGATAACGTACATACTTTTTTTAGGTCAATTGAGTCAGTCGAAATTCGGAAACATTTTAAATATCTACAATTCGTAGTTTGGATTTATTTCAGTTTCAAAGAAGAAACGGCATTTATTGTTCAAATTGTAGCCACAATGACGCCTATGCAGCCACTTCGCGGCTGCACAGCGCGCGGCGCATGGGCGACGCTCAGAGGAAAGATTTGAAAGTCGCGGATTGAGCGGCGAGGCGGACGTGATGGGCGCTCGAGGGAGATTGAACTGGGCGCGCTTCGAAGGAATCGGTTCCGAATAGCGCGGCCGCCGAGGCCTCTGCTGGGTGAAGAATTCCTGAAAGGCTGATCGGGCAGAACGATGCGAGGCGGGAAAGGCCGCACGCAAAATCGCGCAGCGTCTGCAAGCGGATCTCGATGTCCTGTTTAGTTTGCTCGGTTCACGACAATCGCAGTCGCAGGAGCGCCGGCCTGGCGTCCGCCTCGCTCAGCTCCGCACAGCTCGTTCAAGGTGAGCGATCCGTCTCCGCGGCGGACGACGCGTAGTTTGGATTCTGTTCAGTCAGGACAGAGTCGAAACCTTCAAATTCGGGACCGCCGATATAGAGATCGCGGTTCTGACCAGCGTTTTTATGGGCCTCGCGAAACTGTTCGGAATGCGTCCAGTCGATGAAATTCTGCCGTGACTCCCACAGCGCATGCGACGCATAGAGCGTGTAGTCTTCCCGCTCGGGTCCTCTGAGCAGGTGAAAGACGATGAAGCCGGGCCTTTCCTGCAGGCGAGATTGACGCGACCGCCAGACGTCTTCGAACGCCTGCTCCTTTCCCTTGACGATCTTGAATCGGTTCATTGCAACGAACATAGGCAAGCTCCTGCATCTGGCTGTCCCTGATTTATCGGCCGCCAAAGACTGAAGAGCAAGAAGCTTGCCGGCGCCGTCATGGCGCAGGCGCTGTGCAGCGAAGTCAGAACAGCGAAAAGCTGGCATATCTGCGCAAGCGCACTTCGCGACCGACCATGATTAGCATTGGCGAGGAGCCACGGCGGGGCCGATCTCGTGTTACTCGACTTATTTTGCCGTGACGAGGCTGCTGAGGTCGAAGTGACGGTTGACGCCGGCGTGAATGAGATTGCCGTTGAATCGTGTGGCGCTTGTCGCTCCGGTCGCGTAAAGGCCGCTCGGCTGGACCACGAAACCGGACGCTTGAGCGGCGCCGAGATCATATCTTAGATAATCGATCTTGACGCTCCAATTGGCGTCAAACATCCATTCGGCGCCGCCGCCCGCCGTCCAGCCGATGAGACTGTCCTGATAGACGGGATTGACTTGCGTCTGGTTGGTTGCGCCAATCCGGCGGGTCAGGATCGCGGCGTTGGAGATGACCCCGCCATAGGCCATGCCGCCAGAGCCATAGACGGCGAGCGTCGGCGTGACGAGATAGCCCAATCGGCCGCGGATCGTTCCAAGATAGTTAAGCGTCGCCGTCCGCTGCGCATAGGTCGCGAAACCATTGCCGCCGGCTGAGGTCAGCGACGCCCGCCACCTCGTGTCGGTGTTGCCCGAGACGGCGTGGAGATCCGCCTCGGCCCCGGCGAGGATATTGTCGGTCAATTTCCAGTTCGCCCCGATCTGGAAACCGCCGATGAAGCCGGCGAGATGGTTGGTTTGGTCGATCGGCGCGGCGCTGAGCGCGACCGCCGGACTCGCCACGGCGGCGCCGAACGGCCAAGGCTGCACGATCGATCGCGGGCTCGACCATGCGCCGCCGCCATTAAGCCCGACGTAGACATCGCGCCAGCTCGGCGGAGGGACGGGCGGCGGCGGCCCGTCGGGCGACGCGAGCGCGAGAAAATCCGCGCCCGGCGGCTTGGCGATCGGATTGCCGTCGCCGAAGGCATTGGCGGAGACTTCGAGATAGAAGAAGTCGGTCGGGCGCGCGGTCAGCCCGTTGGTCGTCGTGGTCTGTCCAGGGAAAGACTGGGGGAAAAACGGCTGCAGCGCGACCGCCTGCGCGAAGCTCGAGGTAAACGCGCCGGGCCAGAAGCGCGCATAGCTCGCCGTCATGTTGATGAATGGGTTCAATTTGTAACGGATGCGCAGATCATATTCCGTTCCAAGAAACGCGCCCCTGTTGCCGAGCGGCGCGAAAAGATTGGCGCGGTCCCAGGCGGCGGCGGCGCTCGCCAGCCAATAAGCGCTGAACGCCGTATCGACCTTAAGATTTTTGAACGGCGAGAACTCGAGGCGCGCCTTGGGCGCCTTAACGTTATTCCACGCGATATAATCATCGCGCGAAAACGGCTGGTTGAAGCCATAGAAAATGTCGAAGGTCTGGTTGGCGCTGTCGAATGGGCTCTTGTTGCCGGAGCCATAGGCGTAGTTGGCGCTGATCCGCGGTTTCCACGGATGGTCGGAAAAGGTGTAGCCCACCTCGACGGCATAGGCGATGGCGTCATGCTGCACCGTCGTCTGAATCGCGTTGCGGCGCGCGCCGAGATCGCGGAATTCGCCGATTTCGCCAAACTGCTTGTTGATGTCGACGTCATAGTCGAAATCATTGATCACGCCATAAACGCGCAGGCCCGGCGCATAAGTGTCGCGGTGAACCTTGAGCGCATTCGAGAGACTGAACGGATTCGCATATTGCTTGCGGCCAAGGAAATAAGGCTGGATCGTCGCATATTCCGACCAGCGGCGAATGCTGAACACGCTGCCGTAAATCCAGTTCTGCCAGTCGGGCCGATCGAATGCGTAGGGATAGCGCGCCACCGGCCGCATCAGGAAGCTGTCGATATCCCAGTCGTTGTCCTTCTTGCCGATTTTGACGCGAAATCCATCGAAATTATTCGTCGTGTTGCGAAACGCGTTTTCGGCGATCAGTCTTCTATCGAGCAGCTCGAAATGGAAGCGGCCGGCGCGTAGCGTCAACGGCCGATCATTGCCGAGAGCGTCCTTGCCGAAGGCGTCCTTGAAGTAGAGCTCGCCATAGGCCGAGATCAGTTCGGTCTGATTGATCTCCTGTCCCTGATACTGATAGAGGCTGTTGTAGGCGCGCGAGTCCTCGAGCTCGACGACGAAACGAAACGGATCGAGAATATTTTGGACGCCCAGATAGGCGCGCGTGCGCGACAGCCATAGCGAATTGGCAAAATACTTTCGCTGCGACGTCGGCGGATTGACCGTCGTATTGGTCCACGGCCGGTAATCGTCCTTGCGATATTCGAAGCGAACGCGCGAATCGAG
>JBFXJV010000093.1:0-9965 GCA_050174515.1 Methylocystis sp. | reverse complement strand
GCCATTGCCGAGCCCGTCCGCCAGCAGGGCCGTGAGCCATTCAGGGGCGCTGATCGACCTGAGGAGATATTTGGGGCCGTCGATGAAAAGAGTTTCGGAAGCAATCCAGAATGAAGGCCTGAACACTCGGCTGAGCTGAATGGTGAGAAAGAACAGGCTGTACATAACCGCGAGAAAAATCGGAATGCCGAGAAAACGGTTGAGCGCCACGCGATCGATGCGGTCCGACGCCCGGGAGCCGGTTGCGACGCGCTTTGGCAGCGTCTCGTCAGCCACCATGTGAGCAAATTGATAGCGGCGATTGGCGATGATCGTGTCGGGCTCGTCGCCGCTCTCACTCAGAATTCGACTGGCAAGCCGCAAATAGGCTTCCTTCGCCGCCGGCGTCGCCAGACGCGTCGCGAAACCGTCGCCTTCCAACAGCCGCAAGGCCAGCCAACGATCATCCAGCCGATTCTTCGTCGACGTTTCCCGGACCATCAGAGACAACTCTGCGATCGCCGTTTCGATCAGCGGCGGATAGTCGATGGAAAAATCGGAGAACTTATGTTCTTGGACCCATCGCTGAATGTCAGCCTTGAGGTTCTCAATTTCTTTTCGCCGCGTGGCGACGATCGCCGCGACGGGACATCCTAACCGACTTTGGACAGCTTCGACGTCAAGCCGCGCCTCGCGGCGATCGGCGTCATCCATAATATTGAGCACGACCGCGACCGGCGCCGACATTTCCAGCAGCTGCGTCGTCAGGTAAAGGCTGTGTTCGAGATGCGAGGCGTCGATAATATTGATGATCAGGTCGGCTTCGCCGGAGAGGACATAATCGCGCGCGATCCTTTCGTCGATGGCCGTCGCTTCGTCATAGGTGTCGAGTGAATGTATCCCCGGCATATCCACGACACGGAAGCGCTGGCCGGCATATTCAAATTCGCCCACCTTCTTCTCGACCGTGACGCCGCCCCAGTTGCCGACGCGCTGATGGGTTCCGGTCAGCCCGTTGAACAAGGTGGTTTTGCCGCAGTTCGGGTTGCCGGCGATGGCGATTGTAATAATCCGCTTCTGTTGGACCGTTGCTTCTCTGGCGATGCGTTCGATCAATAGGGCTGACGCTTCGTCGCTGCGCAGGCTGATATCCGCCCCGCGCACTCGCAGCTCGACCGGATCGCCGAGCGGAGCGACGCGCAGGACGGTGAATTCGGCGCCCGGCGTCAGCCCCATGGATAACAATTTTTGTCGATGGGCAGTGTCGCCAGACTGAAGGCCCGCCACCCGAGCGCGTTCGCCAACTTTGAGATCACGGAAGTTCATTGTCATCGTTTCGACTCTCGTTCCTTGGAATCCGCCAATCAAGGTCCGTTGTCAGAGCGACGAAAGCGGAGAACCTCCGCCTCCATCGCCGCGGAAAGCGCGTCAGAAGTCGATCGCCAAAGCCGTCCTGAGTTCCCAGGATTCGCCAGTGGGCCGTTCAGTCGTTGATAGACGGGCGCGCCCGCCTCGACCGCGAGCCGAACGGGCTTCAAGCCGGGAAGCTTCGCAAGACATTCGAAACCGCCGAAAAGCAGCACGCGTTCGCCGCCGTAACAATAAGGGTTCGTGCGCTGGAAAGGGCCAAAATCGTCGGATCGCTCCCGTGAACGCGGTCCCAGACCGTACCCGCGGCGCGCGTCGTCAAATTGAGGCCTTTGGCGATTTCATAGGCGCCCCAGCCCGTCATCTCGTTCAAGGGACCCCGAAAATAGCCGTAGCGGTTAAGGCCCATCGCAACGCGTCCGCGATAGGCGAAGCCCCACGATCAGGCGTCGAGCTTGCCGGTAGCCGCTCGGGAGCGGGCGGAATATTCGGAACGATCGAACACACACGGCTTTCGAGATTCTTGCGCTGCGCCGTCTCGTCGTCGCTGCGTGTGTGGATGCCGCCGATCTTGCTCTCAACGGCAGTCAGACGGTCATCGACCTTGTCAATGCGTGCACTGATCCGCGTCTTGACTCCCACCAAGTCATCCTTGGTCGCCATGCGCTCCTTGATAAAAACGAGCGATTGAAGAATGCTCTTCATGTTGTCGTCCATACCGGCATTGTAGCATAGCAGCCGCGGAAGCAGGAGTGGTCAGCCGTTTCGGAAGGTCGACCGAGGTCGGCCGTTTGCAAGCCTGCGCTCAGGCGGCGGTCTCCATGACCGCGTGATCTTGTCGAACGCGGCAAATTCGGGAAAAGTCGGATCCGAACTGGCGCCCATCCGGCGAATCCCAGCTAAAGCGGGAGTCAGGGCATGACCACAGATTACAATGAAGGCGAAGTCGCGCAGCAGTATCAACAAGCCAAGAAGCAGCCGTGGCGGGAACGGATCGAAGCGTATTCGTTCCTCAGGCGCATCGGCGACCTCGCTAACAAGACTGTGGTCGACATGGCGTGCGGTGAAGGTTACTTCACTCGTCGGCTGCGCCAAGGAGGAGCCAAAAAGGTCGTGGGATTTGATGTCTCCGATCGGATGATCGAATTGGCTCGCGCGCAGGAGGCGAGTCACCCGCTCGGCATCGAATACGTTGTTCATGACGCGCGTGAAGTAGCGCTGGGCAAAGACTTCGATCTTGCGGTCGCGGCATGGCTTTTGGTCTATGTGCGCAATCGTCAGGAACTCGCGCGGATGTGCCGCGGCATCGCCTCGTGGCTGAGACCGGGCGGCCGATTTGTCACCTTTACCACAAATCCGGAACTTTACTCGTTTCAGCCCCGTGGCGACTATCGCCCATACGGCTTCGAGATTCTGTTGGAAGACCGCGTCTATGAAGGCGCCCCGATTCGGTGGCGCGTCCAACTGGGCGATGCGACGCTGGAAGTCGAGAACTATTATCTGCCGATTTCGGCTTATGAGTCGGCGTTTCGCGAGGCAGGCTTTCGAGATTTCCAGGTGCATCCAGTAGAGCTGTCACCCGCGGATGACGGGGTCGATGATCGCGAGTATTGGGCCGAGTTCATGCGAGCGCCGCCGGCAGTCATGGTGGATTGCATCAGGGAATGATCCCATCGAAGGGCTTCGCGCTGGAACTGCGGCGCGACCGCGCTCGAACCCGCTTGCCGGCATGAACCAGTATGGGGCCTGGAAGTTGGCCTGCTGAATTTTTTAGGAAACGACTCGTTACACTATCGGCAGTTGGATGTCCGAGGCGAAGAAGACCGCGAAGTAAAATTCGGATGCATCGCCCCAACCCGGTTCGATGAGAGCGTACCCGTCGATCCGGCCGCGCTAACACAGTGACGGGCTTAAACGTCCCCACTCGATCATGGCCAAGTATGCGCTCGACTCTTAACCGCCTCTCGATTGAATTTCGGCTCATAGCTTCCAGGCGTGCGATCTCTTTGCGAACGAACGAAGGAGGCGTCGTCAGTCCCCTCCCGTCTCGACGACGTGTCTCGGCCGGCCGAAGTTGTGGCGGCTCTGCTAGATGAAGGTCGCGCGTCGGCTGCGAGCCGGAATAGCAGAGGCAGCGATGCCCGACTCGCACTAAAGCGGTCGCTCTGAACTCAAACCAGGGCGCTGATTATGAGCTACGATCCGGATTCCGTGAGATTAACCATAGAGCGGCAATGAAGAATCCCTTTGATCGGGGGAGTAAAGCCAAGGCCAACAGGATTGTTGTCGGCAGAACGATCAACATTTCCATGGGGTAAGAAAGCTTCCCACTGCTCTCCAATACAAACAGGAACGGAACGACGATAATTGCGACAACCCCAATCGTTAGCCATGCTGGACCATCGTCAGCATTAAGGCCGCCAATGTTCTCATAGCAATGCTCACATACTTTGTTCGGTTTAAGATAGCTCTTAAACAGCTTGCCTACTCCGCATTTGGGACATCTTTGCATGAGCCCGCGAAGCAGCGCTTTGCTTGATGACGGTTCGCTATTCACTTATGGTCAACCTGGTTCGCAGCGATTGATTGGGAGAGGTTCAGTTTGAACGATACGCCGTGCCGTGCCGTGCCGGCCGTCACGTCTATGTATTCTAAGCGGCATCTTCGGCGGTCCGTCCCCTTTTCAAAGGAATACACACAGTGCGCGATGCGAGGAGTATCGGACTGCGTGCGTTGTCCGCTAGCCCGGACGATCTCGCGCTGTGTTGAAGATACTAGATACATATTAAGGCGGCGGCGGAACGAAACGATCGAGGAATTGAGCGACGAAACACCGGTTGCTGGGTCCCGTTTCTTCCGTCAGAACCACGCCTGCTTCCGCAAAAAACCGCGGCTTTTTCCGTCAGCGCCCGCACCCCACCAATATCAGTGTTGCCATTCCGGAGACGTGCTATGCCCGATCTTGGGTGACGGGGTGAATCAAGCGGCGGATTTTTGATTGCACGATTTCGATTCCGTCACGGAACTATACACCGCTGACGATCTTGGGCAACAGCTTTTGTCCTTGCAGTCGTCACCGGCTCTTCGACGCCTTCATCACCAGCTCGAACAGCATCAGTCGCGCTCGCCATCGTGAGGGGCGTCGCATTCGATGCTGGGGACGAGGCGCGACAAGCGCAGGTCTTGGCCGTAACACGCGATTTTACGATGGCGCCTGGCCTCATATGATCACCTTCGCTCCCGTTAGCTCGATCCTAAATGTTGCGCCTCCGCCGGGCGTTTCTTTGACGAAGATCGATCCTCCCATCCGTTCGACTAGTCGCTTCGAAATCGACAACCCTAGACCGACGCCGGCGCCTTCCCTGTCTCTCCGCCAGAAGGGTTCGAATATCTTTTCGCGATCAGACAAGGCGACGCCCGGGCCGTGATCGATCACTTCAATGGCGGCCGTCGGGAGGACGCGAACCTGGACGGCGCCGCCTTCCGGCTCCGCGCGAAGAGCGTTGTCGAGAAGATTGGCGACCACGCATTCGAGCGCCCAGCGAGCGCTCTTCACCACGGTTGGCGAACCCGGCCCTTCGAACGCGATCCGCCTTTTGTTTTCGATCATCAGCGGCGTATAATCGGCGACGAGACTGAGTACGGTCGCTCGCAAATCAATGCAGTCTTGTTCGGATGCGTTGCGAACAGAAAATCGCGCGGTCGCCAATAGCTGTTCCACGATCGTTTGAATGCGCCGAATGTCGCGACGGATATCGCGACGGAACGCAACATCGTCGGGATTATCCGCATGGGCGCGCATAATAGCGATGGGCGTGCGCAATTCATGGGCCGCATTGGCGGCAAAGCGGCGTTGCGCCGCGACGCCGGCGTCGAGACGCGCCAGCGCAGCGTTGACCGCGTCAATGAAGGGGACGACCTCCTTCGGAGCATCGTCCGCTGCGATCCGCTGGTGCAAGGTGTTCATGTCGACTGAGGCGATATCAGCCGCAGCGGCGCGCAGCGGCGCGAGACCGCGCCGAACGACGAACCATGCAATGGCGAGCGCTCCCAACATCCCGGGAGCAGCGACGATGGCGGTATGCAGCGTCAGGAACAGTCCCGCCACCGCGACGAGATCGCTCCATGCGAATTTGTATCCATACGCCGCGATTGCATAGGATCCGAACGCCGTCTGCACTTGCCTTAGATAGCCGTGCGCCTTTCCGGTCTCCTTGCCCGGCAGCCGAAATTTAATCGCCGAGGCGTCTATTTGGCCCAAACCGCTTAGCGCCGCGACGAGTTCCGGCGACGAGCCGCGAACCGCTTGACCGCTGCGCTGATCAAACGCGGCATAGCGAACCTTCGGATTGGCCTCGATGTAGGCGCGCAAAGCGGCCGTCGGCTCCAGAATCACAGTCTCGCCGGGCGCCTGCATCAATGAGTCGACGACAAGCGAATGTACGCGATACTCGCCCCAATCGTCAGGCGCAATCTCCCAGTTTGGGCTGACGCCCGATACTGAGACGAAGAAGTCGGTGATCGGGATCAGAAAAAACAGCGCGCCGATTTGCGCAAGAGCGAGGTAGACGATCACGCGCGCTGACAAGGATCGGAGCCGGTTCACGACGGCTCTCGCGCGAGCATGTACCCGATTCCGCGCGCCGCATGTATCTCCACGCCGGCGTCGAGGTCATGCAGTCGCCTGCGCAATCTCGAAACGAGAATGTTGAGCGCATTGCCGTCAACGTCGTCGTCAAATCCGTAAATCTCTTCGAGAAGCATATCGCGCAAGACGATGCGGCCGGCGTTTCGGATGAGCGTTTCAAGCAGCGCGAGTTCTCGCCGGTGAAGCACGATCGGGCTGCCGCCGACGACCACCTGATGAGTCGCCAGATCGAACGACAGGCGGCCGAGCGTGACGGGAGGAGGCGCGTCTCCGCCCGGGCGCCTGAGACATGCCCTGATTCGCGCCATCAGTTCATCGAGATCGCAAGGCTTCGCCAGATAATCATCGGCGCCGGCGTCAAGACCGCAAATGCGATCGGCGACCGACTCGCATGCGGTCAGGATCAAGACCCGGATGCCGGGTTGAAGCTCCCTCAGCCCGGGTAGAAGCTCCAGCCCATCGCCGTCCGGCAACCGCCGGTCGATGAGCGCCAAGCCATATTTGTGACAGGTCAGCGCTTCTCGTGCTTCATCGAGCGCGCGGACATGGTCAGCGATAAATCCTGACCGCCCTAATCGCACGCTGAGCGCGCGCGCCAACTCCGGCTCGTCCTCGACTAGCAAAATGCGCATCGAGGGTGACCAGTTGCCGCGCTGCCCACTCGCGCCGCGTGGGACAGCAAGCGCAGTTTTGAAAGTCGAGACATTTTGTCAATCGCTCCGCCGCAAGCGAATGCGCGAGGTTAAGGCCAAGAATGATAAAAATGCAACAGTATCGGGGAAGTCGAATTTGCGGCCTCCCATGTTACCTCCATGAAAGTTTCGCCTCATAGACAGCCTTCCTGAATCGCGGCGACGACTTTTCGACAATTGAGCAGTTCAGGAGGCCACCAATGCTCAGCTACAAGCTATTTCGGGGCGTTAGCGCACAGGCGTTGGCGATCGGCTGGTTAAGCGGCGTGGCGCTCGCCCAGCAGAGTCTGCCGACGATCGACATTGGCGCGAGGCCGCCCGTCTCCTCTCACCGACAGGTCTCTTCGACGACCGGCGCGCTATCGTCTTCACCGCCACCGCAGGAAGGCCCGCCCGTCGAGCAGACTACCGCCGGACCGGTTCGGGGCTATCAGGCGCTGACGACGCGCGCCACGCGATTCCAAACCCCCATCCAAGAATTGCCGATGTCGGTGCAGGTGATTCCACGCAAGCTGATCGACGATCAGCAGGCGATTTCGCAAGCCGAAGTCTTTCGCAACGTTTCCGGTCTGCAGCCGGTAAGTCCGTTGTTCGCCGGCGGAATCGGCCCCAGTCTCAGGGGCATGCGGGCCGAACGCTATATCGATGGTCTGCCGAACTACTATGATCTGGGCGTGCGCGATCTCCTCGTCAATGTCGAACGCATTGAAGTGATCAAAGGCCCGGCGAGCATTCTCTTTCAGGGTGGAGCAAGCCCGGTCGGCGGCGTCGTCAACATCGTCTCAAGGCTCCCGACGCCGGATCGCTTCGCCGAAGCGGGCGTGCGCGCTGGCGGCTACAGCTATGTGAGCCCTTATATCGACGTCAATCAGCCGTTGACTGATAACAAGAGCGTCTTGTTCCGTCTCACGGCGCAATATGAGACGACGCGTTCGAATATCGATGTCGTGCATCGACGCAGCTATACGATCAACCCGACGATCAAGATCGCGCCGACCGACGCCACGTCGCTTATCGTGCAGGGAATTATCACGCGGCGGGATCAGCCGGACTATGCGGGACTTCCGGCCGTTGGGACGATCGACCATTCGCTCTTTGCGATTCGTCCCACCGCCTTTCTGTCGACGCCCGGCCTGCCCAGCACGGGAACCTCTTCATCCGGCGTGACGTTGCGTTTCGATCACAAATTCGACGAAACATTCTCCACTTTCACCAGCGCGCGCTTTTCCTCCTCGGGCATTTACGAGCCCTCGCAAATACCCTTTGGCAATACGCCAACCTTCTACGCCGATCCCGACCTGGCCTTTCTCGGGGGCCCGGGAATCATCGGCGGGCCTAGCCAGTTCTATATGGCGAACACGATCCTCAAACAGCAGATGAAGGAGGTGTCGGTCACGTCGAACGTCATGGCTAAATTCGACGCGGGCCCGACAAGAAACAAATTGCTGCTCGGCGGCGACTTCAACCGCGTCTGGGAACTCGGCTACATTGCCGGCGCTAACGCCACCGCGCCTGATCCTTCGATCCAAAGCATCCTCGACTTTTGGGGATTGGGAGCTTTCGCGCCGCTCTACCCGATCCTCACCGACTTCAGAGCGCCGGTGTTTCCGCCCTATCTCTATCCGCTGCCCGGACAAGGCAACTACGCCATTTTCAGTCGCGTCAACAACGCCTATCAGAACGCCGGCGTCACCCTGCAGCTGCAGTCGACGGTTCTCGACCGCCTGCATATTCTCGCGGCGGGCCGGGTCGCCTTCATCGACATTTACTCCGAGGAGAGGGCTGTCTTCCCGCCCACGAGTTTCAACTCCAGCCAAACCGCATTTCTTCCGCGCGTCGGCGCGCTTTTCGACGTGACCGACTGGCTCTCGGTCTATGGCAGCTATGCGCAAGGCCTGCGGCCAGTGACATTCTTCAGTGGCGCCGGCGGCGCCGCGCCAAAGCCTGAGGGTTCGGAGCAGTGGGAGGCTGGCGTCAAGCTCAATGGCCCGATGGGTCTTTCCGGCACGCTCGACTATTTCGATCTCAAACGCACCGGCGTGCCGGTGACTCCGGCGGGCAGCCTGACTCAGCGACAGTCCGGCGAATGGCGCTCCACCGGCTTTGAGGCGGATCTCGTCTGGCAGCCGACGGCGGAGCTCTCCTTTCTCGCAAGCTATGCGCATATCGACGCGAGAGTGTCGCGCGACGAAAACCCGAGACTGGTGAACGCCACCCTCAATCTGGCGCCGCGCGATTCCGGTCGCCTGTGGGGGCGCTATGCCTTCGACGGCGCGCTCTTCGAGGGCGCCCTCAAAGGATGGTCCGTTGGCGCGGGGCTTTACGCCGCATCGGGGACGGTGATCGAGATCGGCCAGCCTCAACCCTGGGCGCTCGTCGGGCGACCCTGGAGCACCAGCGGCTATATCACCTTCGACGCCACGCTTGCCTACAAGCACGAGAATTTCACTTTCGCGATCAACGGCAAGAATCTCGGCGGTCAGCAGTATTTCGTTCAATATCCCTATCTTTCCGGAAGAGTTGCGCCGGGAGAGGGACGCACGGTCTTCGTGTCGCTCTCGGCGCGGATGTAGGAGTGACGATGAGTGAAATCGACCGCCGTCAGTTCGGCGATGGCGTCGCCGCATTCGCCATGCTGCTCACGGGCGGCGCTTTGGCTGCGCCCAGGGCGTCGCCGGAGCACGCCGAGGGGCAGCATGACATGTCGGACATACCTGCCTACTGGCGTGGCAAGGAGAAAGTCGCCTTCCTGATCTACCCCGGCTTCACCGCGCTCGACTTGGTCGGGCCGCAATATATGTTCGCTAACCTGATGGGCGCCACGATACAGATCGTCGCCAAATCGCTTGATTCCGTCCGCAGCGACAGCGGACTGGTCTTTACGCCGTCGGCAAGATTCGAGGACGCCGCGTCGAAGCTCGACATTTTATGTGTGCCCGGAGGGTCGACCGGCACGCTCGCCGCCATGCGCGACGAAGAGACCCTCGCCTATATTCGCGCAGCCGGACACGGCGCGCGCTACGTGACGTCGGTCTGCACCGGCTCCATGCTGCTAGGGTCAGCAGGCTTGCTCGACGGCTATCGCGCGACGTCTCATTGGCTGACAAAATCGCTGTTGCCCGTATTTGGCGCGACGCCGGCCGAAGGCCGTTTCGTGCGGGATCGAAACCGGATCACCGCCGAAGGGGTCACCGCCGGTTTGGACTTTGCTCTCGCCCTCATCGCGGAATTGCGGGATCGCAAATATGCCGAAGGCGTTCAGCTGCTCGCGCAATATG
>JBFXJV010000092.1:0-10093 GCA_050174515.1 Methylocystis sp. | reverse complement strand
GGATATGGTGTTCACGGATCCTCCCTACAATGTGGATTACGGCAATACGGCCAAGGACAAGTTGCGCGGCAATGACCGCAGGATCATGAACGACAATCTGGGCGAAGGGTTCGAAGCGTTCCTTTACGATGCTTGCGTGAATATGATCGCAGTCTGCAAAGGCGGAATCTACGTTTGCATGTCGTCGAGCGAATTGCACACGTTGCAGAAGGCCTTCGTAGCGGCGGGAGGCAAGTGGTCGACTTTCGTGATCTGGGCCAAGAACACATTTACGCTGGGCCGTTCAGACTACCAGCGCCAGTACGAGCCAATCCTTTACGGCTGGAAACAAGGCGCGGATCATTTCTGGTGCGGCGCGCGCGATCAAGGCGATGTGTGGTTCGTCAACAAGCCGAGGAAAAACGATTTGCATCCGACGATGAAACCCGTCGAACTGGTCGAACGCGCCATCCGCAATAGCAGCAAGAGTCGCGATATTGTCTTGGATTGTTTTGGCGGTTCCGGCAGCACCATGATTGCCTGTGAGAAAACGGGCCGTCAGGCGCGCCTGATCGAATTGGATCCCAAATACTGCGACGTGATCGTCCAGCGTTGGGAGGAATTTACTGGAAAGAAAGCTGAGCTAGTCTTGTAACCTTAAACACAATTGAACCAGCGCATGCAGGTGGTTAGGAGATGGTTATAATCGCCGTTCTTGGCTTCGGCTATGAACGCTTTGATTTCATCTTCCGGCAGGTAGGCCTTCCGCGCGGCGCGCTGACAATGGCCGAGGATGGCAAAAGCGTTGCCGTCTCGTCCGGACAGACGAACTCTTACTTCCGGATAGCGGCAACTGGGGGTGGGAACGCGCAAGCCGACGTAACGCCCATAGCTTGAGCCGGACGGATCGACATAAAGAGTCTGCCGATCAGGAGCGGTGACGGCGACGACTTGACGCTTCTTGTTGAGGTATCCGCCTTTTCCGGCAAGCCACTCGCGATCATGAAGCGGGGCTGCGATGAAATCATCGTATTCTTCCGCGCTGAGTTCTTTGGTTTCCACGATTGAAACGCGGCTGCCTAAATCGTCGGTGTCTCTGGCCGCTGCCTCGACCTCGTCAAAGCGGAAAGGTTTGCGGGCAAAGCGGACAAAAAGTTCTTCGGACATAATGACCTCCTTATTTGGTTTCTTGGCCGAGCATGCCGCGCACCCACTCGATGGCACCCGATTGGGTGCCGTCGACACTCCACTCGCGGACATTTTGAATGCGCGGGTTGGCCTTGGCGTATGACTTGCTGTTTTTGTAATTGTAGATTTCGACTGCGATGCCGGGCTCCAGTTCGACCGTCCAGACGGCCTCAGCTTTGTATCCATCGCCTTTGTTTGGCTTTCCAAACGCGGCGACCAAGTCTTTGTAAGACGCTTCGATGGTTCCGAGCAGCATCATGGTTGGCGCTCCGCGCGTGGTGCGCACCGTTGATTTCCGGCTGGCTTTCTTTCCGGCATCGTATGCGGCCTGCAGGGCTTTCTTGATGCCTCTGACGTTGCAGGCAGGAAAATCAAGGCTGTCACGATTACGAGGCTCAAGCGTTCCGACACAAAGATGTTCTTTGGCGATCTGTTCGAATAGAGCGTCGGTGTTCATCGTTGCCTCCCTCAATTGTTGCCGCGATGCAAAGCCATCGCAGCGGCGAAAAGAGCCTGTGCTTCGGGCAGGCGTTTTTCGAAGTCCAGCACCGTGCCGATAGCGAGGTTTTGATTGCCATCTTGCATGGCCTCTTGTGCTTCTTTGGCCAGTCCGGCGGCCTCGCTCAGGCGTTCGGATAGCGCGGCAAGATTGGCGACGATGGCTGTGTGAATTGCATTTGTCATTTTTTCCTCCAATGGATTGTTCCTAATCACATGTACATTCACGCTCTTCTTTGCAAGATTATCAACTCAAATAGGGATCATTTATTTGCGAAGATAAGCACCGGTTGATTATTGAATAATCAACCGGTGCGGCTGGATTGTTTTATTGCTTGGTATTGCCGCTTTCAAAAAGCTGCTCGGTCGTATTTTGAGGAACGCGTCCCAGAAGTTCAAGAATCTGCACCCACGGTACGATAACCAATCCTTTACCAAACGCATCTGGTTGCTCTGGGTGCCATCCTTGCCGCTCGTTGCCTATCAACCCGTCATTGGTAACGCCTATGACTGTCCGAATTCTAAGGTCGCCATCGTTGTTGTAGCGCTCGATGGCGTGGTCGATTTCGTTGAGACTGAGCTTGAAGCGCTGCAATATTGCTTGTCCAGCGCCGCTTTTCAAATGATGGACGGCATAGCCAGCATTATTTGTCATCGTTAGTCTCCTCCTTTGGAGCTGCGATTTTGTAGACGCGCTTTCCGTACTCAGGCTTGTTTGCCACCACCGAGTGCCCCGTCACGGGCTTTTCGGAAACGATTTGGTAACCGTGTTTTTTGTGCAGCGTGCCAGAGAGAGCGCCACGCACGGTATGCTTCTGCCAGCCCGTCGCATCGATGAGTTGGTCGATGGTCGCACCTTCGGGACGGCTTAGAAGTTCGATCACCTTTGTGAGTTTTGTCTCCCGCGCAGGCGCATCGTTTGTCGGCTTCATGGCGGCGACGGCGGCAAGTCCGGCCTGCATCGGCGCGGACAACGCCTCGTCGTTGGTCGGTTTGCCGTTGCTTTGGGCCTTGGTTTTGACCGCCTTCTTGACGAAGGTTTTGGGCTTGGCCTTGCCCTTTTTTTGGGCCTTTTTGGGCATGGGTGTTCTCCTTGAAAAGTTGTTGTTTAACAAGGACATGAACGCTTCGTTCGCGGCACTTATCCAGTGAATAACGAGCAATCAGATGGCTAATTTCGGCTTATTCCGATCATTAGATGATCGTGCGGAAACGACACTGGGGCGCAGGAAAATGGCAAATGGGAGTCAGTCAACGAGAGTTCGCCGCCCTATGGGGCAAAAGCCGAGGCGCAGTGCAAAAAGCGATTGCTTCAGGGCGCATCCGGCTTGAAAGCGATGGGACAATCGACGCGGATAAGGCCATCGCCACACTGGCGAAAAACACAGATCCCGCGCAGGTGCGGCAAAAAGAAAAGCCGAAGGGAAAGGCGGTGCCGGAAGCAGCGATCCGTGCCGTCGGCGACACGCTGCGAGAGTCCGGCCACGCGCCTTTAACAGGCGGTGGCACAACCTTCGTGCAGGCTCGCACGGCGAACGAAGTTTTGAAGGCGCAAGAGCGCCGCGTCAAACTGCAGAAGCTTAAAGGCGAGCTTGTTGATCGGGCACAGGCTGTCGAATTGATCCGACGCATCGCGCAACAAGAGCGCGACGCATGGCAGATGTGGCCAACCCGCGTGGCGGCGGCGCTGGCGTCTGAGATCGGCTCGGACACGCACCAAGTTCAGGTCGCGCTTGAAAAACTGGTGCGTGAGCATTTAGCGCAGCTTGCCGACATCAAAATCGAAATCCGCTCATGATCGGCATCTTCGAGGACATCGCCTCGTTTGACGGTGCGGACGCGATCCTGCGCGGCTGGATGGACGGGCTAACGCCAGATCCGGATCACACGGTTTCGACATGGGCGGATGAGAATCGCGTTCTCTCGCCGCGCGGCGCGAACGAGGCCGGACCTTGGCGCACGAGCCGAACGCCGTACTTGCGCGAGATCATGGATTCCTTGTCGCCGTCGTCGCCTTACCAGCGCGTCGTGCTGATGAAAGGCGCGCAGCTTGGCGGGTCGGAGTGCGGGAACAACTGGATCGGCTACGTCATCCATCACGCCCCCGGCCCGATGTTGGCGGTGCAGCCGACCGTCGAGTTGGGACGACGTTTCAGCCAACAGCGCATCGACCCGCTGATTGAGGAAAGCGACATTCTGCGGGAGCGCGTGGCTCCGGCGCGGTCGCGCGACAGCGGGAACACGATCCTGTCCAAGGAGTTTCCGGGCGGGATCTTGGTCATAACCGGCGCGAACAGCGCGGTGGGCTTGCGTTCCATGCCCGCACGCTATCTGTTTCTCGATGAAGTGGACGCTTATCCTGCCAGCGCAGGCGAAGAAGGCGATCCTGTCGCGCTAGCCGAGGCTCGCACGCGCACCTTCGCGTGGCGGCGCAAGGTGTTCTTGTGCTCGACGCCGACAATCAAGGGCATCTCGCGCATCGAGCGCGAATACGATGCCAGCGACAAGCGCAAATATTTCGTTCCATGCCCGTTTTGCGGACAGAAGCAGGTTTTGCAATTCGAGAGGCTGCGCTGGGAGAAGGGGCAACCGGAAACGGTCGCCTATCACTGCGAACATTGCGAAGCGCGGATAGATGAACGCCATAAAACCTTCATGCTGGAACATGGGGAGTGGCGCACGACGGCAGTCAGCGCCGATCCGCTCACTGTTGGTTACCATATCTCAAGCTTGTACTCGCCGCACGGCTGGTTGAGCTGGGAACGCATCGCCCGTGATTGGGAAGCAGCGCAGGGAAACGACGAAGCGATGAAGGGTTTCAAGAACAGCGTGCTCGGCGAGACATGGGTCGAAAGCGGCGAAGCGCCGGATTGGCAAATCCTGTGCGAACGCCGCGAGTCCTATCGTCTGGGAAAGGTTCCCAAAGGCGGCCTGTTCCTGACCGCAGGCGCGGACGTTCAAAAAGACCGCATTGAAGTCGATATCTGGGCGTGGGGTCGCGGGCTTGAAAGCTGGCTTGTCGATCACATCGTCATTCCCGGCGGGCCGGACGATCCGGCTGCATGGGATGCGTTGGCGCAACTGCTGACGCAAACATGGCCGCACGAAAACGGCCCGCAATTAACAATAGCCAAGCTGGCCGTTGACTCCGGCTATGAAGCGCCTGCCGTCTATGCGTGGACACGCAAGATAGGTGGCGCGCAGGTCATGGCCGTCAAGGGTGCGGAAGGGTTCAACCGCGCCAGCCCTGTTACCGGCCCGACTTATGTGGATGTCAGCGAAGGCGGACGCAAAATCCGGCGCGGCGCAAAGCTCTGGGTCGTCGCAGGATCGACGTTCAAAACGGAGACCTACCGTTTCCTGCGTCTTGTTCGTCCGACAACCGAAGAGCTTGAGGACGGCGCTTTGTTTCCGCCCGGCACGGTGCATTTGCCCGAAGGCATCGACAGCGAATGGATCAAACAGCTCACGGCTGAGCAGCTTGTGACCGTCAAAACCAAACGCGGCTTCTCGCGGTTGGAATGGCAAAAGCTGCGCGAACGCAACGAGGCCTTGGACTGCCGCGTTTACGCCCGCGCCGCCGCGTGGATCGTCGGTATCGACAGGTTTTCTGAGGCGCGATGGAAGGAACTCGAGGCGCAAGTCGCGGCGGCAGAACAGGAAAGCGCGGATGGCGTGGAAGAGACTCCGCGCAACGCAGGCGTTTTGCGCCGCAAGCCGCAGAGCAAGCGGCGGACGTTTCATTCATCATATTTGAGATAGGCTCATGACCCTTGACGACATGAAAGCGCGCCTTGAGGCGTTGCTCGCCGCGCGTTGGCGCGGGGTACGCAGCATCGATGTCGAGGGCCGCCGCATCTCCTATGCGACGGATGCCGAAATGGCTTCGGCCATTACCGACTTGGAAAAACGCATCGCCGTTCTTGAAAGCGGCAAGCCGCGTCGGCGCGTCCTTACGTCGGGCAGCAAGGGACTTTAAACATGGGCATGCTGACCAACATAACCCGCCTGTGGCGCGGGGCCTTCGGCTCGCTTGCGACCGGCGGCTTCGAGGCTTCGCAGGGCAATAGACGCCTGCGCACGTTTCAGCCCTCGCGCCTGCATTTGAACACGCTTCTTGTAGGCGCAGGCGCGACCATCACGGCGCGGGCGCGGTATCTTGTCCGGAATAACGGCTACGCCTTGAACGCGGCGGAAAGCTGGACGGGCAATGCCGTGGGCGACGGGATCACCCCCTCAAGCAAGATCAGCAACGCCCGGCTTAAGAGCCGTGTCGTGGGTACATGGGCCAACTGGACAGATTATGCCGATGCCGAAGGGCTGACGGACTTTTACGGCCTGCAACGCCGCGCCGCGAGGGAGATGTTTATCACGGGCGAGACGTTTTTCGTCTTCCGGCCCGCGTCCCCGTCGCTCGGCCTGCCTGTGCCGCTTCAGTTGCAGCTTTTGCCGACAGAAATGTTGCCTTTGACCAAGAACGAGGTTCTTGCAAACGGCAATGTGATCCGGTGCGGGATCGAGTTCGACGGCAACGGGCGGCGCGTGGCCTATCATTTTCTGCGCCGTCATCCCGGCGATCTGACGCAACCCGACCTGACAAGCGAGACGGTGCGCATTCCAGCCTTGAACGTCATGCATCTGATGGACGCAGGCGATGCCGGTCAATTACGCGGCGTTTCGCGGTTGGCCCCTGCCATCGTAAAGCTATTTCTTCTCGACCAGTACGACGATGCGGAACTTGACCGCAAGAAGGTCGCGGCGATGTACGCGTTGTTTATCACGACGCCTGCGCCGACCGAGCCATTCGATGCGACCGAAGAAGATGAAAACGGCGAGCGCGTCATGGACGTGCAGCCCGGCCAAGTCACGATGCTGGAGCCCGGCGAAGAGGTTCAGACTTCGTCGCCCGCCGATGTCGGTCAGACCTACGAGCCGTTTCAGTACCGCACGATCCTGCAAATCGCTGCGGCAACGGGCGTGCCATACGCCTACGTCTCCGGCGACATGCTGAAGGCGAATTATTCGAACTCCCGTATGGCGCTTCTTGAATTCAGACGGCGCGTCGGAGCCTGGCAGCATTCGGTCATGGTTTGGCAACTATGCCGCCGTGTTTGGGAACGCTGGATGGATATGGCCGTTTTGTCGGGCGCGTTGACGATCCGGAACTATGAGGCCAAGCGATCCGAATATCTCGCTTGCGATTGGTTGCCTCCCAAGTGGGACTGGGTCGATCCGCTTAAGGACGCCAATGCCGAAATTGTGCAGATCAACGCAGGTCTCAAAAGCCGGACGCAGGCCATCGCCGAGCGCGGCTACGACATCGCGCAAGTCAACGCCGAGATCGCGGCGGAGAGGCAGCAGGAAGCGCAGCTGGGGATTTCGTTTCAGGAAACGAAGGCTTTGCCCGCGCCGCAGCCTGATGCGTCGCAGGACGAACAAAACAATCAAACAGTTGAGGAACAGCAAACGACATGATGAACGATCTTCCGCATATTGCCGCCCGCGTGTTTGGCGCGCCGTTGATGCTGGCGCGGCCCAAGCTGGACGTTCTGCTTTCCGTCCTTGGCCCACGTCTGACGGGCACTTGCGGCGAGACCCTAGCTTTGGGCGGCGAAAACGCGCCCGGTGACGACGAGGATTTGCAGATCACTTCCGATGGAGTGGCTGTTGTTCCGGTGTTTGGGACGCTTGTAACCCGTTCCAGCTACCTCGCGGCGCTCAGCGGCCTGACCAGCTATGCGGAAGTCGGGCAGAACATCGAAAGAGCCTTTGCCGATCCGTCCGCACGGGCCGTTTTGCTTGAGATCGACTCTCCCGGCGGGGAAGTCGGCGGGCTTTTCGATCTATGCGACAAGATCGCGGCGCTTAAAGCGCAATACGGCAAACCGCTCTGGGCGTTAGCGCATGAGGGCGCGTTGTCTGCGGCCTATGCCATCGCCACAAACGCCGACAAGATCGTTCTGACGCAAACGGCAGAAGTCGGCTCGATTGGGGTCGTTGCCGTTCATGTCGATGAAAGCGGCGCGGACGAGCAAGCCGGTCTTGCCTGGAACTTCATCTATGCGGGCGAGCGCAAAGTCGATGGCAATCCGCACGAGCCTTTGGCCGACCGCGCGCGCGAGGAAATCCAGGCGGACGTCGACGGGCTTTATGCCTCCTTTGTCGCGCTCGTTTCCAAAAATCGTGGCCTTCAGGCCGAAACTGTTCGCGGCACCGAAGCGGGCGTCTATCGCGGCGCGTCCGCGCTTGACGTCCGGCTTGCAGATGCCGTGATGAGCCGCGAGGCGGCGCTTGCCGCTTTGGGCTCTTCTATCACGTCGACGTTTTCTCAATTCTCAACAAACCGAAAGGACAAACTCATGAATGCCGAGCCCCAGAAAATCGAAGCTCAAACGCAGGTTGAAACGCCGCAACCCGAGCAGCCGCCTGCCGCTCCGACTGCGGATCCTGCGCCTACGCCCCCTGGGCCCGCAGCCGAACCGGCCCCCGAAACGGCAGATCAAACGGCGATTGAGGCGAAAGTTACGCAAAAAGTGCGCGAAAGCTACGCGGAAATGGCCCAAATCGCCGCGCAAGCCGCACGACTGGGCGTAACGCTCGACGTGGCCGAGGCGATGGCGAAGGGACTAAAACCCGACGCCATGCGACGCGCCGTGCTTGACGAGCTGGCCGCGCGTTCGAATGCGACCGGCGTTGTTGCGGCGGCGACGGCCCCCACGGCCACGTCTGTCGACAGTCCCATCGTCCGTCGCGCGCGCTCTTCTGCAGAACGGGCGGCAGCCGAGAAGTCCAAAGCGTAACCACAACCATCAGACCTGAAGGAGAAACTCAACATGACTGCATTGACGCAAAAACCCACGCTCGGCGATCTCGTGAAATACGAGCTTGAACCGCGCTACAGCCGCGAGTTCGTGACTCTCAAATCCGGCGCTTCCTATGCCATCGGCACGGTGCTGGGCAAGATCACGGCCTCCGGCAAATACCGCGCTTCGCCAGGTGCCGAAGTCGTGGGCGACGAAGGCGCGGAAAACGCCTGCGCCGTTTTGCTGGAGATCGTGGACGCAACGGCGGCGGATGCCGTCGGTCTCGTCGCGGTTCGCGGTCCCATCATTCTGTCGAAAGATCGTCTGGCCTATGACGCCAGCGTCGATCTGGCGGCAGAGAAAGCGGCCAAGATCGCCCAGTTGACCGCCCTTGGGCTTGTCGTCCGCGACACGGCTTAAGCGACCTTACATATCCCACCCTAAACCGCCACCGCTCCGATCTTGTTAAGGCGCAGCCTTAACAAGTGAATCGGCGCGGCAAAAATAAGTTGGCGGTTTTTTTCATATCTAACCTCTGGAGAAACTTATGACTGTCATCATCAATCCCTTTGACGCAGGCGGCTATTCGCTTGCGGAAATGACGCAGGCCATCAACATCCTGCCGAACATTTACACGCGCCTCGGCCAGATGGGCCTGTTCCGCTTCGAGGGCATCACGCAGCGTTCCGTCCTGATCGAACAGGCGGAAGGCGTGCTGAACCTTTTGCCGACCGTGCCCCTGGGCGGGCCTTCGACCGTCGCCAACCGCGACAGCCGGTCGATGCGCTCGTTCACCGTGCCGTGGATCCCGCACGACGACAACATCACGCCGCAGGACATCCAAGGCGTGCGCGGGTTCGGCAGCGCGGACAGCAGCGATCCGCTTGCCGTTCTGATGGAGCGCAAGCTGACCCGCATGCGCGCCAAGCACGCCCAGACCCGCGAGTTCATGGAAATCAACGCGCTTCGCGGCACGGTGCGCGACGGCGCGGGCACGACGCTCTACAACTACTTCACGGAGTTCGGCCTCGCGCGCCTGTCCGTAGATTTCGATTTCGGCGACGCCAATTCGGATATTCAAGCGATTATCCGCGACGTTTTGCGCAAGATCGAAACGGAGTTGAAGGGCGAGAGCATGAGTTCCGTTCTCGCGCTTGTCTCGCCGGAGTTCTTCGACAAGTTGATCGGACATCCCAAGGTCGTAGAAGCCTACAAGTTCTACAATTCGGGCATGCAGCCTCTGCGCGAAGACGCTCGTCGTCGTTTCCCGTTCGGGGGCATTGTGTTCGAGGAATACTCGGCCACGGTCACGCTCTCGACCGGCGCGGCGGAAACGCTCGTTCCGGCGGGCGAAGGCATCGCGTTCCCCTTGGGTACGCTCGACACCTTCGTCACCTACGGCGCGCCTGCCAACCTTATCGAGACGGTCAATACCATCGGTCTGCCGATCTATGCCCGTCAGTTGGCGCGTCCGGACGGTGGGGCTATCGAGATCCGAACGGAATCCTCGATCCTGCCGATCAACAAGCGGCCCCGCCTCGCGGTGCAGCTGATGAGCAGCACGTAAGCAATGGAAGACGCTTTCTCGGCGGCGATGGACGATCTGTTTGCGGATCCGAACATCG
>JBFXJV010000091.1:0-10142 GCA_050174515.1 Methylocystis sp. | reverse complement strand
GTCGCCGCCCGGTAGCAGACCGAAGCGCAAGGTCGCGTCGGCCGGATCGCCGAAGGCCTGCACTTCGATGTCGCCGAGATGGAGGCTCTCGCCCATCGTGCGCAGCGTGCCGACTTCCGCAGCGCCCGACTTCGCCCGCAGTTCGATCACCGTGCCGCCGGCGAAGTCGATGCCGAAATTCATGCCCTTGAAGATGAAGAGGGCGACGGCGATCAGCGACAGCAGAGCCGAGAAGGGATAGCTCACGCGGCGGAACCGCATGAACGGAAATTTGGTGTTCTCCGGGGCGAGGCGCAGAAGTTTCATAAAGGTCGCCCCTTCAGATCGGCAGTTTCGTCGGCCGCGCGTAATGATACCAGACGGCGATCATTATGCGCGTCATGGTCACCGCGGTGACAATGGTCGTCAGAATGCCGAGCGCAAGCGACACGGCGAAGCCGCGCACCGGTCCCGAGCCAAGAAAATAAAGGATCGCAGCGGCGACGAACATCGTCACATTCGAATCGACGATGGTCGCGAAGGCGCGGGTGAAGCCCGCGTCGAGCGAGGCGAGGATCGAGCGCCCGGCGTGATTTTCCTCGCGGATGCGCTCATAGATCAGCACGTTAGAGTCGACCGCCATGCCGATCGTCAGCACGATGCCGGCGATTCCCGGCAGCGTCAGCGTCGCGCCAAGCAGCACAAGGCCCGCGAAAATGAAGGCGATGTGCACAAAAAGCGCGAGATTGGCGAAGACGCCGAAGATGCCATAGGTGACGAGCATGTAGACGACGACGAGTCCCGCGCCGACATAGGCGGCGCGTTTGCCGGCGTCGATCGAATCCTGGCCGAGACCGGGCCCGACGGTGCGCTCCTCGACGATATTGAGCTTCGCCGGCAGCGCGCCGGCGCGCAGCAGGATGGCGAGATTATTCGCCTGTTCGACGGTGAAGCGCCCGGAAATCTGGCCTGAACCTCCGGTGATCGGGGTCAGGATTCGCGGCGCGGAAATCACCTTATTGTCGAGCACGATCGCAAAGAGTCGTCCGACGTTTTTCGAGGTGACTTCGCCGAAGGCCTGGGCGCCGCGAATATTGAAGCGGAAATTGACGACCGGCTCGCCGCTTCTTTGCTGGTCGAAGCCGGGCTGCGCGTCGGTGAGGTCTTCGCCCTTGACCATCACCTGCTTTTCAACCGCGATCTTGCCTTCCTCCTCGACTTGATCGAGTTCCTCGGTTTCCGACGGATTCTGACCGGGTTCGGCGACGAGGCGGAATTCGAGCTTGGCGGTCTTGCCGAGAATTTCCTTGAGAGTCTCGGGGTCCTGGAGGCCCGGCACCTGCACCAGCACGCGGTCGTCGCCCTGCCGCTGGATGCTCGGCTCTCGCGTGCCGAGCGCGTCGACGCGCCGGCGAATGACCTCGATCGACTGCTCGACCGCCTTGCGCGACTTGTCGATGATGCCTGCGTCGGTGAGCGTCACGCGGATGATGCCGTCCGGCGACGTCTCTACGTCAAGCGGCGACGGGCCGCCCAGGAGGGCGTTGCTGAAGCCGTTGCGCAGCTGGCGCAGCTTGGGGAGAATTTTCTCGCGGTCGGCTTCGTTCGCCACACGCACCTGCACCCCGCGCGCAGTCGCGCCGATGCCGCCGGTGATCGCGACCTTTTCCTCACGGAGAATGCGGCGCACGTCGTCGCGCAGATTCTTGACCTGCGTGGCGACGAGATCCGCCTGATCGACTTCGAGCATCACATGCGAGCCGCCCTGCAAGTCGAGGCCGAGCACGATCGTCGGCGGAACCAGCCAGGAGGGCAGCCGCGATTTCAGCTGTTCATAGTGAGACGCCGACAACATGCTCGGCGCGACGATAAGCACCGCGGCGAGAGTCATCGCGACAATGGCGAAGAATTTCCAGGTCGAGAATCGCAGCATCGTCCTGCTATCGGCTAGGGGGTCGAAAGGAGGGCGTCAGCTCTGCGAGCCGGACTTTGCGTCGCTGGTCTTTGCGTCGCTGGACTTGTTTTCGCTCGGCTTGGCCTCGCCGGACTTCGCCCCTCTTGCGCTGCTTCTTGCGCCGCCGGATTTGGCCGGCGGCGGCTCGTCCCTTACCGGCTCGCCCTTGGCGCGCACTTCGGCGATGGCGGTGCGCAGCATTCTTACCCGCACATTGGGCGCGAGCTCGACTTCGACTTCAGCGTCGTCGATCGATTTCGTCACCTTGGCGACGAACCCGCTCGTGGTGACGAGCGTGTCGCCGCGACGCACGTTTCGAAGCTGCGCGAGCGCGTCCTTCTCGCGGCGGGAGCGCGGGCGTATGACGAGTATATACACGATGCCCATCACCACGAAGATGGGAATGAGCTGCCCGAGCATTTCCGGGAGGGTCGGAGGCTGCTGCCCTTCCGGCTTGGATTCCGCCAACTGCCCGGTTTGGGTCGACGCGGGAGGATGCGGCAGGCCGGGCGGCGTCGGCGCAGCGGGGGCGCTCGGCTCGACCGGCGGCGACGCAGGCGCCTCGGCGGCGGGCGGCGAGGCAGGCGCTTCGGCGGCGGGCGGTGACGGCTGGGCTTGCGCCAAAGCGTCAGGGATCAGCTTCATCGCGACATCTCTTTAAAGGCTCGAAGGCTCGAAGCCCGGCGCGCATGTTCGTTCCCAAAGCGCCGGAACGGGCGCGGACTATAGCCGCTCACTTCACGAAAGCAATGCCGTCCGGCCGGCTTCGCGCAACGGGCGAGCAAGCCGACCGATGTGGAGCCGCGCACGATCTCGGATGGCGCGGCTATGGTTGGCATGGGCCGTGAGGCCGGCGTGGACGCGGCGGCCGCTGGCGGTGGCGGTACGGCCAGTGGAACCGGGTGCGCTAACCATGGCGCCTTGGAAAATCACTCGGCGCTCATCGCCGAAGCGGCGCGGTTTGGGCTAGATCACGCTGCGTTCAGGCGGAGTCGCCCGAGCGCGCAGCGCGCTCTATAACGCAGTCTTCATGACTGCAGCTCCCGTGCGAGCCCGCGAAGAAACTCCAAACAGGCGGCCAGTTCGGCGATGTCGATATATTCGTCGGGCTGGTGCGCCTGGTCGATGCGGCCAGGACCGCAGACGACCGCCGCCATTCCCACGCGCTGAAACTGGCCTGCTTCTGTCGCATAGGGCACGGCGATCGTCGCATTGCGCCTGGCGAGCCGCAGCGCCAGGGTCTCGGCCTCGGAGCCAGGCTGCGGCGCAAGGCCAGGAACCTCGTTATCCACGGTCGTTTCAATCCCTGCGTCGGGAAAGCCGACAAAAATGGATCGCCGCAGCTCGTCGCAATAGGCCTCCAGCCGATCCCGGACAATATTCGCCGGCGCGCCGGGCAGTCCTCGAACCTCCCATAGAAATTCGCAATCCTTCGCGACGATGTTGCGCGCCGTTCCGCCATGAATGACGCCGACATGAATGGTCGAGAAGGGCGGATCGAAGCGCCCGCTCGGGTCGCCTTCCGCGCGCAACGCCTCGCCGATTCGTTCGAGTTCGCACACCAGCTTGCAGGCGACATGGACGGCGCTGACGCCGCGATTGAGATTGGCCGAGTGGATTTCGAAGCCGCGCACCCGCGTCGTAAGAGTCGTCACGCTCTTATGCGCGTCGGCGACCTCCATCGAGGTCGGCTCGCCGACGATGACCGCTGACGGGCGGGGCAGGTCGGCGCCGAAGCGGGCGATCACGTCTAGCGGCCCGAGGCACGTGGTCTCCTCGTCATAACTCAACAGGATATGGATCGGGCGGGAGAGCCGCGCCGCCTTGAACGCCGGAATCATCGCGAGACAGGCGGCGTCGAAGCCCTTCATGTCCACTGCGCCGCGCCCGTATAGGCGAGTCGCGTCCCGACGCAGCGTGAAAGGATCCGCGCTCCAGGCCTGTCCTGCGACCGGCACGACGTCGGTGTGGCCGGAAAGAAGCACGCCGCCGTCGACTTTGGGGCCGATCGTGACGAATAGGGCGGCCTTGTCGCCGGTCGCGTTTGGCGCGCGCACATAGGGCGCGTCCTGTTCGCGCAGATAGGATTCGACGAAATCGATCAGCGGCAGATTGGATTTGGAGCTGACCGTGTCGAAAGCGACCAAACGGGACAGCAGGTCGATCGCGTCCTCAACGCGGTCCATCTTGCCCGCCTAGTTGAGGGTCGGGCGCGACAGCGGACTGTCGAGCGAGAAGGCGGGGACTTCGACGTCGAAGGTTTCGCCGGCGTCGGTGACCATGCGATAGGTGCCCTGCATCATGCCGGAAGGCGTGCTGAGCGGGCAGCCGGAGGCGTAGCGAAATGTCTCGCCCGGCTCCAGCACCGGCTGCTCGCCGACCACGCCTGGTCCGCGCACCTCCTCGCGGCGGCCGTTCGCGTCGATGATGATCCAGTGACGCGACAGGAGTTGCACGCGAACGCGCCCGAGATTGGCGATTTCGATCGTATACGACCAGACATAGCGATCCTGGTCAGGGTCCGAGCGATCCGGCAGAAAGTCGGGAAGCGCCGTTATCTGTATGTCTCTGGTGATGGCGATGTACATGGGCGCAAGATTAGAATGCGCGCGGGCAAAGGGAAATGCCTTTGATTAGGCGCCTCGGTCTGGGGCCGGCCCAATGGCCTCAGTCTGCCAGCTGTTACGCAAATGTTACACTTCGGGCTTTTTTGCTGTGAAGCGCCCTGGGCGCCTATCCAGGAGGCAGGCAATTGTAAATATTAGTCTGTCCGATTTGGGCTGGAACTTAAATGCGGCCTACCACACTTCGCATTCTGCTGCTTGTGCTGGCGATGGGTTTACAGACCGTCGCCGGCGGAGCCGCATTGGCGCGCGCCGCTTCGGTCTCTCCTGAGGAGACGCTTTCAGCCCGGTGTCACTCCCTGCGCGCAGGGGAACAGCGTGCGCCTGACGGCAGACCGGGTCAAGCACACAACTGCCAGTCCTGCCTTCTTTGCAGCGAACCGCCGCCGGCCTGTGTTTCGCTCGCGACTCAATATGTCGTCGAGTTCAAAGATTATGCGTCGAGCGACACGCCGATTTGCGAGGCGCGGCCCCTCTCCGGGCGATTGTCGCGGGCGAACTCCGCACGCGCCCCCCCCCATCACGCGCCTGAGCCGCTCGGACGCAAGCGCGCAAAGCGCGCCGGTCTGAGCCCGTCGTCCGCTGCGCCAAGCGGAGTTTCACAGTCATCTCCCGCGCGCTGGTAGCGAGCAACGCCGCAGCACGCCTCGCTTTATGCGTCGACTCGCGTCGACGCCAAGGAACGCTTGTCATGATCCGTCGTTTTCATCTCCTCGGAGGAGTGTCCTTCTCCGTGCTCAGCCTGTTCGTCGCCTCGGCCGCCGATGCGCAGCAGGCGCTTCCCACCATCAACGTCGGCGGCGCTCGGGGGCCCGCGCATCGAGGCCCTGCTGGCCGACCCGTCACGGGGCCGGCGCGGGTCACGACCGCCGCGCCCAATCCCGCTCAACCTGCGCCTCCGGGATTCAGCCCGCGCCAGCTCGCGCTGCCCGTGTATCGCGATCCGACCGGACAGACGTTCACGACGATCCAGGGCAAGGATTTCGACAACATGCCGCTCCTGTCGGTTCGGGAGATGCTGCAATACAGCCCCGGCGTGTCCTTCAAGCAAGGAAACGGACCACGCGATATCGTCATCTCGATCCGCGGCTCTTCGGCGCGCAACGGCTTCGGGATTCGCAACATCGTGGTTCTCGAAGACGGGTTCTCCGTCACCCAGCCGGACGGCCTGTCGCGCACCGACCTGACCGACCCCCACGCCTACGCCGGGATCGATGTCTATCGCGGTCCCTCGTCCGCGCTGTTCGGCAACTTCGCCAATGGCGGCGCGATCAATTTCCGAACCCGCAGCGGCGCCGAAATCGACGGCGTGCAGATCGGCAGCGAATTCGGGTCGTACGGATATCTCAACAATTTCACCTCAATCGGCAAAAAAGTCGGCAATGTCGATATCGCCATTTTCGCCAGCGACGTGCGCGGCGACGGTTGGACGCTTCACAATCGCTATGACACGCAGACCGTGAACGCGACCATGCGATGGCAGGTGACTCCTGACGACCTTCTGACCTTCAAGTTCATTCATAATCAGCTCTATACGGATCTTTCATCGCGGCTGTCGCTCAATCAGTATTATCTGAATCCCTACCAAAGCGGCTGTTATGCCCTGACGCAACTCGGAGCGACGACTCCGCTCGGATATTTAAATCGATCCTTGTGCGGAAGTTCGGGCGTCCCGCTGACTGGCCTGAACGGAACCGGCGGGCCATTCTTCCAAACGACAGGTTTTCTGGCCGGTTTTAACCGCAACGATCGTCGTGACGTGCTTGGCCTGCGCTGGGAGCATAATTTCGACGCCAACACCTTTTGGCGCACGCAGGTCATCTATGACGATAAGAATATCGTTCAGCCGACCGGCAACACCGCCGCATTGCAGGACGAGCCGGCCGTAAACGCCAGCACCGACATCACGCAACTCGGTTCGCTCGCAGGCTTTGAAGCAAGGCATTTCGCGGGCCTCTATTTCAACCGGGCTCGCTATACGAGCTACACCAACAACACGCTGCCAATCGGGAGCGGCGCGACCGGCGCGATTCAGGCCAAGCAAAACGCGATGATGCAAAATCTCGGCGCGCGCGGCCGGGAGGAGGTGGCGCTTTCGCGGGACGTGACGCTTGTGCTCGGCCTGGCCACTGAAATGACCAAGATCGCTGCGATACAGGAGCAGTTCACCTATGTGAATTCGCCCGGCAGCCCGAGCTTCGCGCAAATCGCGACCTGGCGGGGCGTCCCTGTCAACAAGACCTACTGGAACGTCGGCCCTGAAGCATCGGTCACCTGGCGGGTCTGGCCCGAGCTTCTCACCCATTTCCGCGCGTCGAGCGGATATGGCACGCCCAATCCGGGGCAACTGTTCGTCAATCAGCGAGGTCAGCCGGGCGCGAACACGGACCTGAAGACTCAGCGCAACAATGGCATCGATATCGGCTTCGACTGGCGGCCAAACGAAACGCTGCTCTTCAGCCTCACGGGCTTTCACGAGTGGTATCAGAACGAGCAGATTTCGCAGAGCCCTGGCGCCGGCCTGCTCAACTTTACGTTCAACGCGCCAGGCTCAGTGCATCGCGGCTTTGAAACGCTCGCCGACTGGCGCCCCCTCGATGGCTGGAAGGTGCTGGCGAATTACTCGTACAACAATCAGATCTTCACCAACTTTAACGAGCAGCTTTCCGCTGGCGGCGTGACCGCTTACTTTCGTCGCGCCGGCAATAAAATCCCGAATGTCGCGCCGCATACGGCGACCGGGCGGCTCGGCTACGACCAACCCTATGGGGACTACAAGGGCTTCGGCGCCTTCGTCGAATATGTCTATCAAAGCTCTTATTTCCTCGACAACGGCAACGTTCTGACGATCCCGAGCTATGGCCTCGTCAACGCCAACGTTCATTTCGACAGGGATCTCGAATTTTGGCCGGTCAAAAATTTCTCGGCCTATTTCGAGGTGCGAAATATCTTTGACCGAAACTGGGTGGCTTCGGCCAATAACATCGCCAATACGGTGGCGCTGGTGAACGGCGTCGTCGTTCAGAACGGATATCCCCAGCTTGCGCAAAATAGCACCGGATCAATCTACGCCGGCAATCCGCGGCTCTTTCAGGGAGGAGTGAAGTTTAAATTTTAATGACGTCGGCCGGCGCGATAGCTGAGACGCTTTGCCGCAGCGCGCCGGTCGCGCCAAGATTAACTTGTCGCGGCCTCTGCTTTTTGCTTACATCTGCGCGCGCCTGTGAAATCCGCAGGCGCGCCGAATTCAGGGCACAAGACTTTATGCGTCGTAACTGGCTGACAGTTCTGCTGTTCGCGTTCGCGCTGACCGTTCAGGCTTTCGCGCCTGTTGCGGCGGGCGTCGCGTCGCGGATGGGCGCCGGCGACGCCGTCAGGGAATTTTGCTTTACCGACGTCGCCTCAGGCGACCAGTCGCAGGCTCCCGGCCATCTCAAAGGCCAGAGGGACGCCTGTCTCTTTTGTCAAAGCCATTGCGATGGCGTTGCGCCGCTGGCGGCGCGAACCATTCATCTTGGCAAGGCGCCCGTCCGATGGACAGCGCTTGATTGGACGGTGGCGGACCGCGCCCTGCCGACCCCCCCGCGCGACTATTCAAGACGGGCGCGAGCGCCTCCCGCAAACTCCTGAACCCTTCGCACGCTGACGCGCCGTTTCGCGCGCTACGCCCGGATTCCGGGCGCGCGCAGCGTCGGACGCAGCATAAGGACAACGCCGCGCCAAGCGGCGGATCGGGAGTAAGCCCATGTTTCGTAAACGAAAGCCGAGCGGCCGGGAAAGCGTCGTCGCCGGCGCGACGCTCGAATCTCTGAACGAGCGCGACCACGCGCAGACTGGCCATGCGCCGGGCATGGCGGCGCTCGCCGCCATCGGTCCGGCGACGCTTCTGCCGCAAGGCAATGAGCAGCGCGTCATTCGCCTCATCGACCTCGAGCGCCGCGCGAGATTTTCGCGGCCGTTGACCGACGCGATCTGAACCGATGCGCCCGTCGGCGTCCAATTTCGCTTCGTCGCTTCGCGCAGGCGTGCGGCTCGGCGCGACGCCGCTGCTTCTGGCGGCGTCGCTCTGGGCCGTCGCGCCGCTCGCGCGCGGCGTCGCCCAGTCTGGCGTCGGCGGCCGTCTGGTCGCTCAACTCTTTATCTGTTTCGCGTCGGGGTCCTCCCAACCCGACGCGCTCGCGGGGCGGCTGGGCCCCAAAGACGATCGCTCCGCCTGTATCCTCTGTCAGGCGTTTTGCAGCGGTCTTGCGCCTCTAGCGGCGCGGCCCGGCCCGATCGGCGCGACGCCCGTCCCGAGCTTGAGGCTCGTGTGGACGGTGGCGGACCGCGTCGCGCCGACGCCCCGACCCGACCCGGCCAACCGTCAGCGCGCGCCGCCGGCGGCCTGAGCGCAGCGTCGCGAACGGCCTGCGTCGGCGTCGGCTCTCTTCTCACGTCGCCGCCGCGGGCCGTCGCCAGGATTTTCCTGCGTTCCGTATGGAATGCTTTCGGGGGCATGCAGATGAACGAACTTGTCACTGGCGTCGTGCTTGAAACGCTTTGCGCCATCCTCGCAGCGTCCTATTTCGTCGCCGAATGCGCGATGCAGGAGGCGAAAATTCCCGTCCGTCAGGAAAAGCGGGAGGTCGCGCGGCGGTAGCGTCAGACGCGCGCGGCAGCCCATAGGCCGCGCGCGAGATCGTCGATGAGATCGTCGGCGTCCTCCAGGCCGACCGAAAGACGCAGCAGACCGTCGCCGATGCCGAGCGCCGCGCGCGCCTCCGGCGTCAGCCGCTGATGGGTCGTCGTCGCCGGATGGGTGATGAGGCTTTTCGCGTCGCCGAGATTGTTTGAAATCTTGATCACTTCCAGCGCATTGGCGAGCCGGAAGGCGGCGGCTTTGCCGCCCGCCATGTCGAAGCTCGCCAGCGTGCCGCCGCCTGACATTTGACGGCGCGCCAGATCGGCCTGCGGGTGATCGGCGCGGGACGGGTAGAGGACGCGCCTGACGGATTTCTCCCCCGCCAGAAAGTCGGCGATTTTGGCGGCGCTCGCGGTCTGCTGGGCGACGCGCAGCGGAAGGGTCTCCAGACCTTTCAGCATCACCCAGGCGTTGAACGGCGACATCGCCGGCCCGGTCTGGCGCAGGAAATTATGGACGCTCTCCTCGATCAGCGCCTGCGAGGCGAGGATGACCCCGCCGAGACACCGGCCCTGGCCGTCGATGTGCTTGGTCGCCGAATAAACCACGACGTCGGCGCCGAAATCGAATGGCTTCTGCAGGAGCGGCGTCGCGAAGACATTGTCGACGACGAGCTTCGCGCCGGCTTCATGCGCTAAGTCGGCGATCGCCTTGAGGTCATAGACTTCGAGGCCGGGATTGGTCGGGCTTTCGAGGAAGAAGAGCTTCGTCTCCGGCCGGACGGCCCGCTTCCACTGCTCAAGGTCGGCGCCGTCGACGAGCGTCGAGGCGATCCCCAATCGCGGCAGCAGGTCCTCGACGACATAGAGGCAGGAGCCGAACAGCGCCCGCGCCGAAACCACAAGATCGCCTGCTTTGAGCTGCGCCAGCAGGCTCGCGGTCACCGCCGCCATGCCGCTCGCCG
>JBFXJV010000090.1:0-10253 GCA_050174515.1 Methylocystis sp. | reverse complement strand
TGGTTCGTCGCAGCCGCCAGTCTGAAGACTGAGCGGCGCATACGCGCTTGGCGACGCACGGTGACAAACGACGGAAACGCTGTTCTGACTCCCCGTCGCCGGCCTGCCGGCGCATCGGGCGTGAGGCCGCGGATGCGGCAAGCGTCAGATCAGGACAGGAGGCGCGCGGGATCCGAGAGGCGGAGTCGACGCCTCGGGGGACAGCGAGGTCTCGTCAAAGGCGAGCTTGATCGTCGAATAGGACGCCGGCGGATGCGTTTCGCCGACGAAGGCCGATGCGGCCGTCGCTCCGCCAAGCGACGCGCAATGCACGACGCAGCACACGTCGCCGCCTTGCCGCGCCGGACGCGCCGGCGTGGCGGGATCGCCGGAAAGCGGTCCGGACGACTTATTGAAGCAGATCGCGCTGGCGAAAAGATTCGACGGGCGCCCGCTGAACGAGACGCCAATCGCAAAGCCTTGTAAAACAAGCAGATAGGCGACGAGCAGGGTGACTGCCGTCGATCCGCACTGCCACGTTCTGACTTCGCTGCGACCGCTCATAGCGGGTCAAAGCTATTCACTGATTCCGTTAAGGTCAATGGCGGCGCCGGGCGGACGTCGCGGTCAGGGGCTCCACGGCCGGGCTTCCTCCGGCGCGCGTTCAAGAGCCTTTTGCGCCTCGATGGCCTGGAAAAGAGCGCGAAGCGCCTCTTTGACGCCGGCGCCGCTCGCCGATGAGAGGAGCAGGGGCGCCGCCTGCCGCTCGGCGGCGGTCTTCGGCCCTGCCGAGGCGATCGCTCGCTTCAGCCGCTCCCGCTGCTTCTTGAGATGATCCGCATCGACTGCATCGATCTTGGAAAGCGCAATGATTTCCGGCTTTTCGGCGAGGCCGGCGCCATAGGCCGCAAGCTCGGCCCGGACGATTTTGTAATCCTTGCCGGCGTGTTCGCCGGTGGCGTCGACGAGATGCAGCAGCGCCCGGCAGCGCTCGATATGGCCGAGAAAGCGGTCGCCGAGCCCGTGACCCTCATGCGCGCCTTCGATCAGGCCGGGAATGTCCGCCAGCACGAATTCCCTGTCGCCGCTGCGGACGACTCCGAGGCCTGGATGAAGCGTGGTGAAGGGATAGTCGGCGATCTTGGGCTTCGCAGCCGTCACGGTTGCAAGGAAGGTAGATTTGCCGGCGTTCGGCAGGCCGATGAGTCCGGCGTCGGCGATCAGTTTCAGCCGCAGGACGATTGTGCGCTCTTCGCCCGGCTGGCCGGGATTGGCGCGCCGCGGCGCCCGATTGGTCGATGTCGTGAAATGGGCGTTGCCGAAGCCGCCATTGCCGCCCTTGCAGATGACGACGCGCTGGCCGACTTCGGTGAGATCGGCGATGAGCGTTTCCTCGTCTTCCTCGAAAATCTGAGCGCCGACCGGCAGTTTCAGTACCGCGTCGGCGCCGCGCCCGCCGGCGCGGTTCTTGCCCATGCCATGTCCGCCGGTCTTGGCCTTGAAATGCTGCTGATAGCGATAATCGATCAGCGTGTTCAGCCCCGCGACGCATTCGGCGACGACATCGCCGCCGCGCCCGCCGTCGCCGCCGTCGGGCCCTCCGAATTCGATGAATTTCTCGCGTCTAAACGAAACGCATCCGGCGCCGCCGTCGCCGGACCGCACGTAAACGCGGGCTTGATCGAGGAATTTCATCTCCCGCTCAGTTCGAAGGAAAGCGCGGCCGTCGCGCGCCGAACAGCGTGTGCGCTTCGCCGCGCTTCAATTCGAACAGCTCCACTTCGATCTCGCCGCCGCGCGCCGGCGCCGGCAGCAAGCCGCGCCCGATGCGCCGAAAGCCGAGTTTCTCATGCACATGCAAGGAAGATGAATTATCCGGCCGCGCCGAGGACACGATCCGGTCGAGCGAGGTGATTCCGAAGGCGAGGTCGATCAGCGCCCGTGCCGCCTCCGTCGTATAGCCTTGTCCCCAATAGGGTTTCCCCAGCCATAAGCCGAGCGTCGCGGAGCCGCGGCGGTCGGCGCCGTGCAGGCTGACGAGGCCGATCGGATCGCCCGGCCGGTTCTTCGGCGTGACGACGAGATGCAGGCCGCCGCCGACGGCGTTCTCCATGCGCGCCGATGCGATGAAGGCGTCGGCGTCATGCGCTTCGTAGGGGTGCGGAATGCTCGCCGTCATCAGTGCGACGTCGGGATCGCCGACATGCCGGCGAATCTCGTCGGCGTCCGCGGCGCGTGGCCAGCGCAGCCACAATCGCTCGGTTTCGAGCCGGAAAACGTCGTCATGCGTGATTTCGGGAAACATCCCATGCTCCAAGCGACATTCGGAAATATTGGCCCAAAGCCGTTAAGGAGAGCCATTCTCCCTAATGGCCGGTTACGGCTTTTCCGGACATCTCGCCTGGAACGTTTCCCGCCTGGATCGCCAGCACGCGGGTCGAGACGACCGTAATCCGCCGGAATGATCGGCGGCGGGTCGTCGTCCCTACCGCCTTACTCTGCGGCCTGCGTCGGCGTTACCGATACGCTGGAGCGTCCGCCGCTTGACTTAAATTCAACGACCCCTTCGACGAGGGCGAAAAGCGTGTGGTCCTTGCCCATGCCGACGTTGCGGCCCGGATGCCACTTGGTGCCGCGCTGACGCACAATGATATTGCCGCCGACGACCGATTCGCCGCCGAATTTCTTGACGCCGAGGCGCCGGCCGTCCGAATCGCGGCCGTTGCGCGACGAGCCGCCTGCCTTCTTATGAGCCATTGTTTTGCTCCGAATGTCCTATGCGGCGACTTGGCCGCTTTGTTCCTTAGCGTCGCGAGAGGACGATCAGCCCTCGATCGCGGTGATTTTGACGAGCGTCAGGTCCTGACGATGACCGCGCTTGCGCTTTGAGTTCTGTCGACGGCGCTTCTTGAAGGCGATCGACTTGGCGCTGCGGGTCTGTTCGGCGATTTCGCCCGAGACTTTCGCGCCGGCGACGGTCGGCGCGCCGATCTTGGGGCTGTCGCCGCCAAGCATCAGCACTTCGTCGAAGGTGACGGCGTCGCCCGGCGCGCCGTCGAGCGCCATGACGGTGATCACGTCCCCGGCGGCGACGCTGTATTGCTTGCCGCCTGTTTTGATGACTGCGAACATCTTCTTGTCCTGTGTTCGTCCCAGCTCTGGCGTTGCGCCGGCCGGCTTCTTGGCAGTTGATTTTGTTTCGCTTCGATATTGCGCAAAGGCGCAAACGAAAAACGCGGCGAAACCGCCGCGCCGAAGCGGGGTTCATCTACCTCCTAAAGAGGGCGGCTGTCAAATTCTTGGCGGCGAAACGGAACAGCACAGCGCATCGGGCACCGCGTCGTTTCTTCGGCTATTTGAAGCAGCCGCTGGCCTGCATCTGGACGAACCAGACGGCGCAGGCCGCCCTGGCGCGCTCATAGCGCTGGCGGCGATAACCGCCGCCACGGCCGCCCGGGCCATAGCCGCCATAGCCTGGGCCAAAGCCTTGATCCAGGTAGTCGCCATAACCGGCATCTCCGCCATAGGGATCGCCCGGATAGCCGTGGCCGCGGCGATAGAATCCGGCGAACTGATGTTGGCGGACGCAATTATTGTAGTTTTGCGCGATCGCGACGCAGAGCGGCATATTGGCTGATTTGGCGGAAGGCGAAGCGAGCATGGCCGCCGCGCAGGCGGCGCCCAAAAGGAACCAGGTGACCAGGCGCATGTCGGCGCTTCCTTGGTTGCGCCTGCAGGAGGCTGATTGCATGGCGATTTTTGACCGGCACCGCTTAAAGCAAGCTGAACGGCCTCGGCTTGGCCGTGGGAATCACCAGCCGGCGATGCGTTTGCAGGACGACTCGCCCGCGCCAAAGGCATAATGATCGCCGCAGGCGAAGGCGACCGGAGGCTCGCCCGACTGTTCGAAGAGGTCGTAGCCTTCCTTCAGATTTCGCCAGAATGCGGTCCAATGTTCATTGTGGCCGGAAGCGCCGACGAAGGCGAGCCAGCCGCCGCCGGTTTCGCGGGCGAGCGCCTGCTCCGTCATCCGGAACGGAAAAATGTGCAGCTGCACTTCCTTCTGCCCCGCGCGCAGCGCCGCCTCGACGAAGGCGTAGATTTCGTCGATGCCGCGGTCGGTCATGGCGAAGCAGCCGACCGATTTGCACGCGCCATGGACCATGACGAGGCCGCCGGTCCGGCCGTTTTGACGGTCGAAAGCGTTGGGATAACCGACGTTAAACGCGCGATGATAGTTGGAATTGGGATGCAGCTGTTTCGCCGAAACGCTGTAGAAGCCTTCCGGCGACTGGTAATCGGCTTCCTTCAACTTGGGTCCGAGCCTGCCTGACCATTTGCAGATCGGGTAGGTCTTATAGAGCGTGAAGCGGGCGTTGCTCTTTCTCAGCCATAGTTCGAGTTGGCCCTCCTTCTTGAAAATTCGCACAAAGACCTGATCGCCCATGCCGTAACGGATCGGGGCCTCCTGCTGAAAGGCCTCGTCCGGAGCCGGCCGCAGGGTTGGCTCGACGGCGCGCGCCACCTCGGTCGGATGCGCCGGTTCGGCCGGACCTCTCGGCGTCGCTTCAAGCGCGGCTCTGGCGGATGGCGCGGCCGAGTCCGCCTGCGTCGCCGCGGCGGACTCGGCGAAGCGAATGGCAAGTTCTGCGAGATCGGCCGGCCGCAACGGCGGCAACGGCGTGGCCTTCTCGGCGGCCGGGGGCGGCGCGGGCGGGAAGGAGACCGAACCTTCGACCCCGTCGGCGGCGGGCGGCTGCGCCGCGACCTCGGCCGACGACGCTGGCGGCGGCGCCTCCAAAAGCAGCGGCGGCGCGATCATCGCGGCGGGCGGCGGGGCGGGAGGAAAAGCGCCGGGCTGCATGCGCATGGCGACGCGCATTCCGGTGGGCAGGGCGCCGCTCCAAATCTTGCGCGCCGAGTCGCTCCGGGCGGGCGAGCCGCTCCCGACGCCCGGCATGTAGCGGAGGGCTGCGAATCCGCCGATGAGCGCGACGACGGCGGCCGCCGCCAGCGCCAAAAGGGTCCGTCGCGGCGTCATGCGCCTGTGCAGCCTCTCTTAAGATCACGCTGCATTTGGGCAAAAGAGCCCAAGTGCGGACAACGTGATCGATCTCAAAAATTCAGAGCGCGCTTTCTTCGAAAAACCGGATTCCACTTTTTCGCGGCGCGCTCTGGTCGAGTCTGGACTGAACAAAACCATGAAAAAAGGCGGTTTAGTGGCCTTCGAAGGCGACGAGCGTGCGCACCGGCACGCCGAGCGCTTCGAGGCGCTTCACGCCATTAAGATCGGGCAGGTCGATGACGAAACAGGCGGCGACGACATCCGCCCCGCCTTGGCGCAAAAGCTTCACTGCGCCCTCGGCCGTGCCGCCGGTGGCGATGAGGTCGTCGACCAGGATCACTCGCTCGCCGGGATTCGCCGCGTCCTCATGCATCTCCATTTCGTCGACGCCATATTCGAGTTCATAGGCGACCGAGACGGTCTTGTGCGGCAGCTTGCCCTTCTTGCGGATGGGGATGAAGCCGGCCGAGAGCTGATGCGCCACGGCGCCGCCTAGGATGAAGCCGCGCGCCTCCATGCCGGCGACCTTGTCGATTTTCGTCCCCGCCCAGGGCTGCACGAGTTCGTCCACCGCCTTGCGAAAGGCCTTGGCGTCGCCGAGCAGCGTGGTGATGTCGCGAAAGAGAATGCCCTTCTTGGGATAATCCGGAATCGTGCGAATGGCGTCGGCGAGGGGCATGGAGCGGCTTTCGGAAGGGCGGCGAAGTCGCCGCGAGTGAATGGCGATGGCGAAACCGCCACGGCGTGAGAGAGATACACGCAGGGCGGGGCAGGGCGCAAATCGAGGCTTGAAAGCGGCGTGAACAGAGGACTCACAATGAAACCTCATCCGAGCCGCCACATTTCGCTTTCCACCAACGCAAGCAAACGCAGAGGGCGTAATCCATATCAAGCATCTAAACTCGCTTGTGGTCGCAAATCATGCGTTGGGTCGTGAAGAACCATGCAATAGCTTGCCGGTGATGTTGCGCCGTCCATGCAAGACGCGAAGAATGCTCACAGTGTTGTCACCCCCAGCGTGCAGATAGATCACGAGATGGGGGACGATCACCGCAACTCGGATTTGGCTCCGAGCTTCGGCCGCGCTTCGTAGCTGTCTGGATGTTTTGCGAGCTGTTCGTAGAGTCTTTCAATGCGAAAATTGTATTTTTCGGCGGCGCGATAGCCTGCTTTGCCGGCGAAGTCCGCGAGAATCTCCCCCGTATCTGCGTCGGCAAGGTCAGTGACGATAACGCGAGTCGTCACCCTTTGAGCACGGCGAGACGGGCGGCGTTGCGCGCCTCGTGCTCTTCAAGCGAAATAGGCTCGCCGCGTTCAAGCGCGGCCAAACCTTCCTCAACGGGAGGCTCTGCCCAAGCCAGATCGTCTTTTTCAAGTTCACGCTCGACAATGCGCTCGTCGATGAGCTGCCGGGCGGCCTCCTCGATCGAAGGAAAATCGCCGGTCGCGACATGGGCTTTGAGCCAGGCTTTCTGTTCGGGCGTGAGGGTGATCGCAATGCGCTTCCCATGTCACAAAAAGCCTTTGCCCTTCACCCGCCCAATTACCGCGTCGAGCTTCTTCAGCACTTCGGATTGCGCGCTTCGGGCGCAGTCAAAATGGCGTTGTCGAGCGCGCGGGCGTCGCCGTATTTCATTTGAGAAAGCCGCCTGCATCGGCAATCGCGGCGATGTCTCGCGCCCCGTGCAGCACACGGACAATCACGATTTGGGATTCTGTAGGGAGATAATAGACGGCGTAGCTGCCGTGCAAGGCGACGCGCAAATCCGGCGCAAGTTGATGGCGCTCCGAGCCGGAAAGCGGAAAATCCTGCAAGCGGGAAAAGGTTGCGTGAATTTTGTCGAGTAGGCGCGTCGCAATCGATTCCGAACTGTCGTCCGCGACAAAAGCCCAGATTTCGGCTAGGTCCGCTTCCGCCGCGTCGGTCAGGCGGAGGTTGAGCGGTCGGCTAATAGCTTCCTCCCTCTGGCGATGATTTTCGCGGAGTCAAACTTCTTCACGCGGCCGGCGGCGACGTCGGCGAGGCCTTTTTCAATGTCACGCTTCAACGCTTCAAGCTCCTGAAGCTGCAGGGCGCGTTTCAGCTTCCAATCGCGCAAGGCGGCGCGAATGACTTCGCTCGCCGATGCGTAATCGCCGCCTACGACGGCGCTCTTGACGGCCGCCGCAAGGTCGGTCGGCAGGGTGATAGTCAGTCGCTCGATGTCGGCCATGTGCGGTCTCCCATGAAATCATACTTTATCATACTCGTGACAATTTGCGAGAAATTCAGGCTTAGCCGCTCGACGAATCCGAGCCAACGGGCAGGCTACGCGCGCCGACGGATTCTGCGCCGCGTTTAAGCTCGATTCGGAGCCCTGTAGCGTCGTAACAGCCGGTTGACCGGGCTAAGCGTCGGTCGTAATCATTACAAAGTCGTTTTGCATGTTCCTGTAGTTTCGCGTCGTTGGAAAACAAACCATTTTGGAGGATCGCCATGTCGCATCATGGTTGGGTCGGCGTTATTCCCGAAACCTCGCTCGCCAAGGCGTTGCAATCACCCTTCGGCCGCCTGTTTCCGGCGCGGTCCCACAGCTACGGCAGTCATGCGATTTCGCTGCTCGCCGGCGCATTCGGTCCTTTGCAGGAGCAGGAGGGACCGCCTTCGTCGAAGCCGCGGAATGAAGCCGGCTTCACCTTTTTCGGTCAGTTCATCGATCACGACCTGACCGAATTTCGGGTGGTCGGCCCCGAATTCGCGTTCATTCCGCAAAACCCGATCATCGGCCAGCGGCAGCGCGTCCTCGAGGACGGCGATCCCACCACGACCAACGGCCGCACCGGGCGGCTCGATCTCGACTCGGTTTACGGGTTGCTCGGCGGACCGGATCTTGAGCTGTTCGATGACGATGGCCGTTTTCGCCTGCGGGAAAGCGGCAGCAAGGCCGTCGATATCGTGCGTCAGGTCGATTATCGCGACGGGCGCCTCATCGCCGATCCGCGCAACGACGAGAATAAGATCGTCGTGCAGCTCCATGTGCTGTTCGAGCGGCTGCACAATAAGCTGCATATCGAGGCGTCCGAAGGCGGGACGGAGGCGCTGCTTGACGCGATATCGGCGACGCGGGCGCGGGTGAGCGCCATCTATCGCCGGATCGTGCTCTTCGACTATCTGCCTCGCGTCGCCGACCCTGACGTGGTTGTTTCCGTCTGGGCGAGGCTGGCTTCGAACAATTCGCTCTATCAGCAGATGAATCGCCGGGTGCGCACAGCGCTCGATCCTCTGCTCGATCCTCTGCTGACCGGCCCGCTGCAGAGCGACGATGGGCCGGCAGCCGACGCGGTGCGCAAGGAAATACTCGCCAATCTGATCGCCATGCCGGTCGAATTCTCACATGCGGCGTTCCGCCTCGGCCATTCTCAGCTTCTCGACGGCTACAAGCTCAATCCCGGCAAGAGTCTGCCGCTGTTCTTCACGGGGCGGCCGCCAATGTCCGGCGATCCGCGCGACCTGCGCGGCAACGCCCCGATTGAAGACGATCTCATCATTCGCTGGGCCGATTTCTTCGGCGCCGCCGCGCAAAAGGGCGGGCCGCTCGACGCTTCGCTTCCGGCGAGCGTGTTCCGTCTTCCGCCGCCGACCATCGGCGAGCCGCCGATCTCGCTGGCGGAGCGCAATATTCGCCGCGGCGTCGACTTTGGCCTTCCGAGCGGCCAGGAGGTCGCGAGTTCTCTTGACGCCGTTTACGGAAACGTTTCCGCGCTGACCGCCGACGAGGTGCTGCCGGATTCGGTGCGGGCGCTCTATCCCGAAGTGCTCTCAGTCGAGCCGAGCCTGTCGGTCACCACGCCGCTGTGGTTCTACATCTTGCGGGAGTCGGAAATCCAGGCGGCAAGCGAGACCCATCTCGGGAGCGTCGGAAGCTATATCGTCGCCGAGACGATTTTGGGTTCGCTCGCCGCCACCCGCGGCTTCGACCTCGCGACGGCGATGAACGACTATCTTCTGAAGGTGGAGGACGTGAAGACGGCCTCGTCGTCGAGCGAAAACGACATTTTCACCTTCGTCCATCTGCTCAAATTTCTGGGCGAGCCCGGCTTCTGACCGAACCAGGCGCGTGATCGGGACGAGCGTTGCGCGTCTCGTCCCGGTCAGCCGCCGTTCACCCGTTTCATCACCGCGTCGAGCTTTTTCAGCAACTCAGGATCGCGCGCGTCGGGGGCGGTGAGAATTGCGTTGTCGAGCGCGCGGTCGGAGCCCACCGGGCAGGGCTCGTGCTCGCCCGGAAACTCCGCCAGAATGCGCGCCAGCAGACGCGCGACCGTCGAAGAATTCTTCTGAACGACCGCGATCACCGCGGTGATGTCGACATTGTCGTGATCTGGATGCCAGCAGTCGAAATCCGTCACCATGGCGACGGTGGCGTAAGAGATTTCGGCTTCGCGCGCGAGCTTCGCCTCGGGCATCGCCGTCATGCCGATCACGTCATAGCCGGCGGCCTTGTAGGTGAGCGATTCGGCGTAGGACGAGAACTGCGGACCTTCCATGCAGACATAGGTTCCGCTCGTGACGTGATCGATGTTTTCGGCTTTGGCCGCCGCGGCGATGCGCGCGGACAGCAGCGGCGCGATCGGATGCGCCATCGACACATGGGCGACGCAGCCATTGCCGAAAAATGAGGATTGCCGCCCGAAGGTGCGATCGACGAATTGATCGACAAGCACGAAGAGACCCGGAAAAAGCTCGGCCTTGAACGAGCCGCAGGCCGAGACCGAAATCAGATCGGTGACGCCGGCCCGTTTCATGGCGTCGATATTGGCGCGGTAGTTGATGGCCGATGGCGAGAGCCGATGACCCCGCCCGTGCCGCGGCAAAAAGACCGCCTGCATCGCGCCCATTTGGCCGAAGCAAAGCTCGTCGGAAGGATCGCCCCAGGGCGTCGTAACGCGCTCGCGGCGAATATTGGTCAGTCCCGGCAGGTCATAAACGCCTGACCCGCCGATAATTCCGACGACCGCTTTGGTCATGGATGAAGTCTCCTCGCTTTGCTGTTGCCTGGCTCTTGCTTATCCGGCGAGCGCCGGCGCCGAAAATCGCGGCAATGTGACAGGGTTGCGCCCCCAAAACGCCTGTGTTAGGGGACGCTCGCCTTGGAGCTGGGGCGCAGCGGCCCTCGTTCCTTTTCCTACAGCATCCGTCGTTTGAGGCTAACCGCTTATCGTCGCGACC
>JBFXJV010000089.1:0-10305 GCA_050174515.1 Methylocystis sp. | reverse complement strand
CTTTACGCCGCGCGACGCGCCGGCTGCCGCGTGCTCGCCTTCGAGCCCGCCGCCGCGAATTTTCACGTGCTCGCGCGCAACATCATGCTCAATGAGCTCGCCGATCGAATTAGCGCCTATTGTGTCGCGCTTGCCGGCAAGACCCGCCTTGGCGTGCTTAATCTCGACTCGACCGCGATGGGCGCGGCGTTGAGCCACTTCGGGATTGCGGGCGACAGATCACGCTACATGGGCGCAAACATCAGCGCGCAGTCCACGCTGGGATTCACGATCGACCGGTTCATTGAACTGTTCGATCCGCCTTTCCCAACTCACATCAAGATCGACGTCGACGGTTTGGAACTGGCGATTATCGAGGGTGCGACTGGAACGCTACGCGATCCTCGTCTGCGAGCGGTCATGCTCGAACTCAGCCTCAGCGACAGCGGGGAGCGGAACGCCGGGATGGATCTAATGGAAGGCGCAGGGCTTCGCTATGTCGCGCATGGAGCGGCGCAATCCTCGAATAATGAGAGCGCTGCAAACCATCTCTTCGTCCGCTGAGATTGCACGCCTCGCCGCACCGACCGACGCGGCGACCTGTCGGGTCTGTCATTCTAGCGAGATCAAAACCGAAGGCGCTGTCGAATACCTCGCAGGCTATGCTCGGGAAGTCCATCGCTGCATGGCCTGCGGTTGCCAGTTCACCCAGCATGACGGCGATGTCTATGACGTCATGCATGAGACGGGCGCTGTCTCCTATTACAGCGATTACCGCTCGATCGCGGCGCGGTGCCGATCATGCTTCGAACGCAAGGACCCCGAAGGCTTGCGCAAACTTCTCGTCTCCTCCTCGAAATACAAATTCGCGCTCGACCGCATTGCGCGCTTGCCGACGGATGCGCGGATTCTCGAGATCGGCTGTTCGCGCGGCTATCTCGCCGCCCATTCCATTCTCGCCGGCCGCAATGTGCTCGGCGTCGATGTCTCGCGCGAGGCCGTGAAGGAAGCCGGCGCGCTGTTTGGCGATTATTTCGTTCTCGCCGGCGATCCGCGGATCGCCGCCGGCGCGCCCTATGACCTCATCTACCATGTCGGCATGATCGGCTGCGTTGCGGATCCGATCGGACTGACGAATGATCTGCTCGCGCTGCTGCGCCCGGGCGGCGCGCTGATGTTTAATGCGCCCAATCGCGACGCGCTGTATCTCGACGGCCAGCTGTGGCTGGATTCGGCGCCGCCGCCCGATCTCGTCACTCTCTTCCCGCCCGGATTCTTCACCCGCCGGTTTTCCGCGAAGGCTGATGTGATCGAAGAAATCGAGACTACGCCGGCGGCGCAATCCATGCTTATCGCGCTGCGGCGGGCGCTTGGCGTGGTCTGGGCCAAGCCGGTTGCGCGGCCGATCGAAGCCGCCGGCGACCATGGACTGACTTGGCGCCAGCCGGCGCCGCAGATGCGGCGCCTCTTCGAACGCATTGCAGGGAAGATCGGGTGCATTACCGGCCTCGACGCGCTCGCTCCGCCGCAGCCGGCAGAGTTCGGGCTGTTCGTCACGCTCACGCGCAAATGACCACTGCAAATCCCATCACAGGCGCCGCCTTGCTCAAATCGACCGTGAAGCTCGTGGCGCGCAACACCATCGGCCGACTGCCCGCGCCCGCCTCACGGCTCGCGGGCAAGCTCGCTCTCCACGGCGGCGTTCCTGTGCGCGATACGCGCCTGCGCCCTTACGCCGATGCGCGGGCCGGCCGATCGGCGGACTGGCGCTTGGCGGTCGCTCCAGCCTTCCGCCGCATTTTCCTGTCGGGCGTCGAGGGCCTGCCGGGGCCGCTCGCGCGTGAATTCGAGCGCGAGTGGGCGGCTTATTGCGGCTGCCGGCACGCGCTGCTTCTCCCGCATGGCAGTGACGCACTGCGCATCGCGCTCGCCGCGATCTTCGATCACGACGGTCTTGACTACGGCGGGGAGGTCATCGTTCCCAACCTGTCATTCATCGCCTCGGCGACGAGCTGTCTCGACCGCCGGTTCGGCGTCGCTTTCGTCGACGTCGATCCCGACAGGATGATGCTCGACCCGGCGGCCGTCGAGGCGGCGATCGTCGCCGGCCGTACGCGCGCGATCTTGCCGGTGCATCAATTCGGCCATCCCGCCGACATGACGGCGCTCACGGCGATCGCACGCCGGCACGGACTGAAGATCATCGAGGACGCGGCGCAGGCGCATGGCGCGCAGTGGGAGACCGGAACAGTGGGCGCGCTCGGCGACGCGGCCGGCTTCAGCTTCCAGAGCAGCAAGACCCTGACCTGTGGAGAGGGCGGCGTTCTGACGACCGATGACGACGCCGTGATCGCGCGGGCGCGCTCGATCTCCAATGTCGGCCGGGCGCCGGAAGGCGGCAGCCGATGGGAACATCCCGGGCTCGGCTGGAATCTGCGCGTGACCGAATATCAGGCGAGGCTGCTGTTGCATCGTCTTCAGCGGTTCGATGATTTTCAGGCGCGGCGCGCAAAGCGGTTCGAGCTGCTCGAAAGGCTGATCGGCAGGGAACAGGCGTTGGAGCCGCTGCGTCGTCATCCGGGCGTGCGGCGGCACGGCATGTATATGTTCGCCATGCGCTATCGCCCGGAACGCTGTCGCGGCGCGTCGCTGGACAGGTTTCTCGCGGCGCTCGCCGCCGAAGGCGCGCCCGTGCATCGGCTCTATTCGGCGACGATCGCCGGTCAGCCGATCATGCGCAGACTGGCGGCGACGCGCCCCGAATATGTCCGCGTCCTGCCGACGCCGAATGCCGATCGGGCGATCGGCGAACTCGTCTATATCGCGCATGATATCTTTCTCGGGACCGACGCCGACATGCATGACATCGCGGCGGCGATCGAGAAGGTCACGGCGCATTTTTCGATGCGGGCCGCATGAAGCTCGCTATTGTCGGCTGCGGCTACATCGCGGAATCCTATGCGCGCGCTTTGCCGCATCACCCCGAGCTGCGCCTCGTCGGGGCTTGGGATCGCGATTCCGATAAGCTCGCCGCCTTCGCAAAACGCTGGTCGTGTCGGCCCTATGCGAGCGGGGCCGAATTGCTGGCGGACGGCGACGTTGAACTGGTGGCGAATCTTACCAACCCGCGCAGTCACGCCAGCGTCACCCGCGCCGCGCTCGAGGCGGGCAAGCATGTTTATTCGGAGAAGCCCCTGGCCATGACCGGCGAGGAGGCGGGCGCGCTCGTCGATCTGGCGCGAACGCGCGGCCTCATGCTTGCGGCCGCGCCATGCAGCATGTTGAGCGAGACGGCCGAGACGATGTGGCGTGCGCTGCGCGCCGGCCTGATCGGCAATGTTTGCCTCGCCTATGCGAATTTTGACGATGGCATGATCGCGCCGAACTTGGCGCCTTGGAACTGGCGCAACGCCGCCGGCGCCGCTTGGCCGGCGAAAGACGAGTTCGAAGTCGGCTGCACCTTTGAACACGCGGGTTACGTGCTCACCTGGCTCGCGGCGTTCTTCGGCCCCGCGCGGCATGTCACGTCTTTTGCCGCCTGCCTGTTGCCCGATAAGGGCGTCCCGGTCGACTCTATGGCGCCGGACTTCACGACCGGCTGCATCGAATATGGCGGCGGCGTCGTGGCGCGCGTGACCTGCAGCCTCGTCGCGCCTGAGGACAAGTCCCTGACGATTATTGGCGACAAAGGAATCCTGCGCGTCGACAATGTCCGGCATGAGCGTTGCCCGGTTCGTTACCGAACTTACGAACTCGGACGGGTCGGCGCCGCCATCGAGCGGCGCATCGACGCGCTGAGACATCGGCTCGGCCAGCCGTCGCTCTCCGCCGGTTGGACGAGTTGGCGAACCTATCCCTACGTGGCCAAATCGCCGGCATGGCTTGCTGGCCGCAAGGCGGTGGATTTTTTGCGCGGTCCTTCGGAAATGGCGGCGGCCCGACGCGACGGACGCGTCTGTCGCTTATCACCCGAGCTTGGGCGGCATATTGTTGACGTCGTCGACGCGTTGCAGCATCCCGCGGCTGGACGTTCGTCAATCATGTCGTCCTTTCCGAGCATCGATCCCTTACATTCGGATGCGATCGGATGAACGGCCTCGTCTCCATTCTGATCCCTTGCCACAACGCCGAGCGCTGGGTCGGACAGGCGATCGAGAGCGCGCTGGCGCAGACCTATGCGCCGTGCGAAATCATTGTCGTCGACGACGGATCGACGGACGGAAGTCGAGACGTCATCCGCGGTTTCGAAGATCGCATCCGTTGGGAAACCCAACCCAACCGGGGCGCCAACGCCGCGCGCAATCATTTGCTAAAGCTCGCGCGCGGGGAATGGGTCCAATATCTCGACGCCGACGATTATCTGCTTCCCGGCAAGATCGCGACTCAGATGCGCGTCTTGAAGGAAAATCCCGACGCTGACGTGCTCTATGGTTTGGTGACGAAAGAGTGGCGCGACGGCGAAGGCGTCAAACAGGATTTGCAGCTGATCCCCGAACCGCGCGATCCCTGGGCGCTGCTCGCACGCTGGTATCTGCCGCAGACCGGCGGCTCGATCTATCGAAAATCGGCTTTGCTCGATGTCGGCGGCTGGAAGATCGATCAGCCATGCTGTCAGGAGCACGAACTCTATCTGAGACTTCTCAGGGCCCGGAAGCATTTCGTCTACTGCCCGCATAATGGCGCGATTTATCGAATCTGGAGCGCCGACACCTTGTGCCACAAAGACGACTGCGAAGTGCGGCGCCGCCGCCGCGCCATACTCGCCGACGAGGAAGCGCATCTGCGCGGCGCAGGCGAATTGACCGCGACTCGCCTGCAGGCGATCAACCAGGCGCGTTTCGAAATGGCGAGGCTGGCCTGGCGCCAGGATCGAAGCGCGGCGATGGCGATCTTTGAGGACATTCTTGCAGCCGATCGGCGTTTCGCTCCGCTCGGGAGTCAGCCGGGCGGGCATCATCCGCCGCTGATCTACCGCGCCCTTTACCGGCTGTTGGGGTTTGTCGTCGCGGAAACCGTCGCCGAGCGCGTTCATGCGCTTCGCGCGCGGCTCGCGCTCAGAGCGCGCGCTTCCGCTTGAGTCGGTCAATGCGCGCTTTTGCGGAAGACCATCAGATGGCTGAGCCGATGCGCGACTCATCGCCAGCGCTCTCCGACGCCCAACAGAAGAACGTAGGCTGGCGGGAGGAATATCCCGCCGAACTCTACCCGATCCCGCGCACAGGCTTCAAAGTCTGGCTGGAAAGCGTGATCCCGGATGCGTTCGCCACCGCCGCGCTCAGCCGGCGGGGATGGCTGATCGCCGCCGAGGCTACGCGCAAGTAGCGGTCGAGCCTTGCGAAACCGGTCGAAAGAACCGGCGGGCGGTCATGGTCCCAAGAAGATTCTGGTGTTCAGAATCGGCCAGCTCGGCGACATGATCGTGGCCTTGCCAGCGCTGTGGGCGGTGCGCCGATACTGGTCCGATGCGAAATTGACTTTGCTCTGTGATGTTAGTCCCGGCCGCGGATATGTGCTCGGCTCGGACGTTCTCGGTCCGACGGGACTGTTCGACAGCGTCGAGCATTATGCGGCGCCGTCAGAAGGCGGGCGTCTGCGTCTGTTTCTCCGACGGCTGGGACTGGCCGCGAGGCTCCGGGGCCAGCGCTTTGACGCGCTCGTCTATCTCGCGCCGAGCCTGCGCAAGCCGGAGCAGGTCAGGCGCGACATTGCCTTTTTCCGTGCGGCGGGGATCGGCCGCATCTATGGCGCAGGTTACTTTCCGCCCGTGCCGGTCAAAGCGGCGGATCAACCCTTTGCCGAAGGCCCGCCGGAATCGGACCTGCTGCTGGCGCGGCTCGCGGCCGACGGAATCCCCGTCGCTTCGCCTGGCGAGGGCTCGCTCGATCTCGTGCTCGGCGACGCCGAAGCCGCGGCGGTCGCCCGGTGGCGCGCGACGCTGGGCGGCGACGGCGGTCGGACCTGGGTTGGCGTCGGGCCGGGCTCCAAAATGCCGGCGAAGCGCTGGCCGCTCGAGCGCTTCGGCGAGGTCTTGGACAGGCTGATCGCACGCTATGACATATGGCCCGTGGTGCTCGGCGGACCGGAAGATCGCCTGGGCGGCGAAGTCCTGCTGGCGCGCTGGGGACGCGGCTTCAATGCGGCCGGCGCCTTAAGCGTCCGCGAATCTTCAATGGCGCTCAAAAGCTGCGCCTTATTCGTCGGCAATGACACCGGCACGATGCATCTGGCGGCGGCGGCCGGCACGCCCTGCGTCGCGATTTTCTCCGCCCGCGACTGGCCGGGCGCCTGGTATCCCTATGGAGTCGCAAGGCGCGTGTTCCGCGTCCCGCTCGAATGCGAAGGCTGCTATCTCGAGGAATGCGCCGAGCGCCGCAACGAATGCCTCACCCGGATCACCGTCGACGAAGTGGCCGCGGGCTGCGAGGAACTGCTGCGGGAGTTGGCGTTCGTCGGTTCAACGCTTGTGATGGGTGGAACCGGCGGCGTTCGATGACGGCATGCGCGATGACGCTGCTCGCCAGTCCTGACGATTTGCCGACGCTGAGGCCGATCGCCAGACATTTGCGCAAGACGGCGAACTACGACTTCTCCGATGTCGTGCTTGTGCTCGATACGTTGCCGCCTCATCCGGCCGAGAAGACCGCACCGCTCATATGCGCCGCCGCTGAAATGTTGGCCGATGGTGAAATAACCAGACTCGTGAAGCTTTCCGATCAACGCCCGAGTCGGCGTTGGTTCTTGGAAATCCCCCGACGTCTGCGCGACTATCGCGGCATTCCGATAATGGGGTGGATCGCGGGCATTGACGCTACCGACTGCGACTATGTCTGTCATTTTGACAGCGACATATTGGTGCGCACAGAGAGCGATTTTTCCTGGGTTGAAAAGGCCATCGAGTGTTTGAAGGCCGACCCGCATGCGCTTTACGTCGCGCCTCATCCGGGTCCGCCGATTCCCGATGGCCGTCTCCGAACCGGGGATTGGTCGCCAACGACTGGTCAGGACGGTCATTGGCGATTCAAGGATTTCGTCTCCCGCCGCTTCGTCATCGAGCGGCGTCGGCTCGCCGCTCTGCTGCCCTTACAGCCGCGCCACATCTCCTGGAAGCGAAGGTTGGCCATGTACGCGGGCGGAAAAAGCTCGCTGCTCACTTGGGAAGAGCATATGGCCCACGCCGTCCGCGCGTCGCCCTACTGGGGCGTCTGGCTATCCGACTCGCGGGCTTGGAGCCTGCATTGTCCGGATCATGGGCGCGTTTGGCAGGAGAATGTTGCGGCCCTGATCGACGCGGTCGAGCCCGGGAGATACCCGCACGGGCAAGTCGGCCTCTACGACCTCCAATTGAATGATTGGCTGAGCATGCTGCAACTGGATCAACCGGACGCAGTGAGTGAAGATCAAGCTTTTGATTGAAGCGAAGCGTGCGGCAAAGCATGTTCTTCGCCGGGCTGGAGTTCATTTGCAGGCGCTCCCGCGAGATCACGTCTCCGGCTTGTCTCTTGAATTTGACTTGCCAAAATTGATTACAACGTCGTCTCCGGTCATATTTGATGTTGGCGCAAACGTCGGGCAAAGCATCGATCTTTTTCGATCGATATTTCCCAGCGCGAAGCTGTTTTCCTTCGAGCCCGGCGAGGACGCGTTCACGGCGCTTCGCGAAAAATGCGAGAATGAGGCTGAAGTTCAGCTGTTCCCCTTCGCGCTCGGAAGCAAGGAGGAACATCGATCGTTCCATCTATATGGCTCGCTGCTAAATTCCATACTGCCGATGGACGCCAATCCGGCTAACCGTTTCGCGAGCTATCGTCGGAAAAACATTGCGTCGATCAGGGTGATGACGCTCGAAAGCATTTGGCGTGAGCTTGGATCTCCGAGAATTCATCTGCTCAAGATCGACACCCAAGGTTTTGATCTCGAAGTCCTGCATGGAAGCGCTGCTGTATTTGATGCCGAGGCAATAGACAATGTCCTTATCGAGATGAATTTTGTTCCCATGTACATAGGACAACCGACGCCGGAAGCTATTATGAGATTTCTGGCCGAGCGCGAGTTGCGTCTCGTCGGACTATATGAGGTGGTGCGTCAAGAAGATTGTATCGCATGGACGACGGGCATGTTTAGCAAAGCGCCGTGGCGATCCTTTCCAAAAAGACTGTAGCTCGAACAGTTGAACGGGAAGCGTGACAATCAGGCTTCCGATTTCGGCGATCGTGCCAACCATCGATCGCGCCGCCGTTCTCCGGCGCACGCTTGAATCGCTTGCGGCGCAAGGGGCGCTGCCGGCGGAGCTGATCGTCGTGGACGGCTCGACGGAGGACGACGCCAAGGCGGTGGTCGAGCAATGGGGCGCCGCCATTGCGCAGGCTACTAAGACGATCTTTTTGCGCGCATCGGTCGCCGGCGCCGCCACCCAGCGCAATCAAGGGGTCGCATTCGCGACCCAGCCTTTCGTCTGGTTTTTCGACGACGACATTCGGTTCGAGTCCGAATGCCTCGCTCGGCTGTGGCGGGCGATCGATTCCGATGAGGCGCTCGGCGGCGTCAACGCCATGATCGTCAACCAGCGCTACCAGCCGCCGGGCCGCGTCAGCCGCATGATGTTCGCGTTGATGAACGGAAGGAACGCGCCGACCTTCGCCGGAAAGGTGCTGGGACCCGCCGTGAATCTTCTGCCCGAAGATCGCGACGACCTGCCGAAGGTCGTCCCGACCGAATGGCTCAATACCACCTGCACAATCTACCGCCGCGAAGCGCTTCCCGATCCTCCCTTCGATTCCATCTTCGTCGGCTATTCGATGATGGAAGATCTGGCGTTGTCCTTGCGCGTCGCGAAGCGCTGGCGCCTCGCCAATGCGCGGACCGCGCGCATTTTCCACGACAGCCAGCCAGGTAGGCACAAGGGCGACAGCGCGGCGCTGGCCGAGATGGAGCTCATCAATCGGCATTATGTGATGACGCAAGTGCTCGGCAGAGCGCGCTCGCTGGACTATGCGCGCCTCGCATTGTGGGAGGCGTTTCAATTCGCCTGTAGCAGCGCCAAGGGCGCACGACTGCGCGGCAAGATCAGGGCGCTTCGCCGTCTGTCAAGGCTCACGACAACAATGCGCCAAGGCGGAGACGCCCAGTAGGAGATGGGGCTTCCCATGGAAGGCGCGTTCAACGCGAGTGCTTTGTTGGACTTTTGTCCCGTGCTCGCTCGAATGATTTCGTCAGGCGTCGCGGAAGGGCGATCAGGGCGATCGATCGAGATTGCTTCCTCGATCTCAACTGTAAACAACCTTCTGGTGATAAGAAATATTCTCATGGCGAGAGAAATTTCGGAGACCCTGGAAACTGGCATGCGAGCGGGCGGTTCGTGTCTCGTCTTCACGCAATCGCTTCGCGATCGCGGCGCGCCATCGGGCGTTCGACATGTCGCAGTCGATCCATACCAGCGTCATCCGTTCAACGACGCTTGCGGACTGAATGCGATCGAAACAGCTGGACTGTCAGCTTTGCTGGAATTCAGAGAAGAATTTTCGTGTTCCGCTCTTCCCGCGCTCCTGAAAGAGGGGCGCGCCTTTTCAGTCATTTATGTAGATGGCTCACACAATTTCGAAGACGTTTTCGTCGATATGTACTATTCTGCTAAGCTTCTAAAAATGGGCGGGCTCGTGTTGTTCGACGACAGTCAGAGCAAAGGCGTCAGAAAAGTGTTGCAATTCGTCCGCAAGAATCTTCGGGCGTCGCTTCGAGAAGTTGACCTCACGCCGTATCGTCCCGCGGTTTCTGTCAAATATCAAATTGCGCGCCGATTGAATCGACAACATCTTTCAGCTTTCGAAAAAATCGGGCAGTTAGAGCGCCCGAACGGTTATGACTTCATCAACTTTTGATGCAGCTGTCAGTTCATCCGCTTCTTGGACGGTCGCCCGCTTTGGCGTCGCCATCCAAGTAACATGATGGAGCCAAAAGCGCTCGGTTGGCGATCCCTCCTGATGGCGGGAGGCGCCGGCTATCCCGGCTCGAGCGGTTCGTGTTTTCAAGAAGCCGCGCGACCTATGGTCATCCCGTCGATTTGCCGTCGCTCGAAGACGCGCCATAGCATCGCATCAACCCTTACGGCGCGTCCAAGCTCATGGTCGAACGCATTCTCATCGGCGTCGTAACGCGTAATCGCGTCAATATCCTGCCAAAGGCGCTTGCTTCCGCCTTGTCGCAATCGGTCGGCCGCGTCGAAGTCGCCGTGATCGACGACGCATCGACGGACGACACCGCGCGTCTGCAGGAGGCCTTTCCTCAAGTCGACTGGACGTTCCGCGCTGCGTCCCAAGGCCACATGTCGGC
>JBFXJV010000088.1:0-10309 GCA_050174515.1 Methylocystis sp. | reverse complement strand
GCATTGATGGCGTATGTTGCGATAGGCAAACTCGAACCCGTATCGCCGATAAATGTCTTGCATGGCGATCGCGGCGTCGAGCCCGACATTGCGTCCCTGCACATGCCGCATCGCGACATTCAAGAGACGAAGGCCGACGCCTTTTTCCCGAAAGGGCGGGCGAACGATGAGCAGTCCGACGTAGCCGAAAGCCTCATCATAGGCGGTGGCGCAAATGCAGCCCAAAGCTTCGCCCGCGTATGTCGCAAGAAAAAATCCGTCGGGATCGACGGCGTAGAAGCTTTCGGCGTCATGGAGGCCGGGATTCCAGCCTTCGGCCGCCGCCCAATCAAGCGCGACATCAAGCTCGTTTCGGGACATGCGGCGAATGACGAGGTCGTCCAGGTTCATCTGAGGCTTGTGGCGCGACTCGTCGTATGGCGCAACTCGCGTCGCCGCCGGCTAGGGCCCTTCTTCTAGAAGCTGCGTGATCGAACCGTTCGCGTGCAGCCTGCGGATCGCCTCGGCGACGAGGCCGGCGACGCTGACCAGCGTCAGGCGATCGCCGAGCGCGGTCGCGATTGCGGGCGCGAGCGCCACGGAGTCGGTGATGATCAGCCTGTCGATCGGAGCGTTCGCGAGCACGCCGGCCGCTGCTTCGGAAAAGACGCCATGCGTCGCCGCCGCCCAGACGTGGGCGGCGCCATTGGCGCGGCATGCCGCGGCGGTGCGCGCCATCGTGCCGCCGCCGGCGATCAAATCGTCGATGACGATCGCAATGCGATCCTTGACGTCGCCGGCGAAAATGTCGCCGACGACGCGACCCTCGCTGCGATATTTGTCCATGAACGCCTTGGCGACAGGGCGCTTTAGAATGCGTTCGAGCCGCAGCCGGAACAGTTCGGCGCGCTTCTCGCCGCCAAGGTCTGGAGACACAACGGCGATAGGCGAGTCTTTGACATCGGCGACGACGTGGCGCGCGAAAAGCGCTTGCGCGTCGAGATGGACCGTTTCGCAACGAAAGGCGTTCTGGAATGCGGCGATGTTATGCACATCGATGCAGATCAGACGGTCGGTTCCGATCGCCTCGAAGAGCTGCGCGACGTAGCGCGTGGTGACTGGATCGCGAGGCTTCGTGCGCCGATCTTTTCTTGAGAAGCAGAGATAAGGGGTGACGGCCGTGACCCGCGCGGCTCCGGCGTCCTTCAGCGCGCCGATGAAGAACAGGAGTTTGCAGAGCTTGTCGGCGCTGCTCGCGACATGATCGCCATGCAGCGTAAAGACGGCGTAGCAGTCTCGGCCGCGCACATTTTCGAGCGGCCGGATCTTATATTCGCCGTCTTCGAATTCGCGGTCTTCAAGCGGCGTCAGTTCGGCGCCGAGCGCCTGCGCGACGTCTTCGCCAAACGCGGCGTTTGCGCCAAGCGCGAACAGCGCAAGGCCGCCATCCGATTCGCGCAGCGTCCGCGCCGGCGCGCCATCCAAGACATGCGCTGAGATGGCGGTAAGCGCCGAATCGATCGTTCGCCCGTCTTCGGAAAGCGGCATTGCCAGGATTTCTACGATGGCGCGATCGCGGCCATGTTCGACGCCGGTGTATTGCGCCAGCACAGGCTGGCCTGAGCGCCGCACTTCCTTAAGCAGACGACGCAGCCGCACCGCGCTGCGGCGATCCGTCGCTTCGCTCAGCCTGTCGCCGATGCGGCAGGGACCGAGCAATGTCGCGGCGGCCGACGCGCCTTCCGTCAGAACGCCGTCGTCGCCCGGTCCTTCGAATCGATGCGCGAAGACGGTTTCAGCTGCGCCGCGCTCCTGTGGCGTGAAGCTGATGGCGCTTCTCTTCGCGGCCACGGCGCCGTCGCGCGCCGCCTCCCAGCGTTCATGTACGATCTGGAGTTCGAGCCGTTTCGGTTGCGGGGCGAAATCCAGCCGGTCGAAAAGCCGCTTGAGCGGCGGGTCGGTCATCGCCATCGTCGTCATTTCTTTGAAACCCTCTACCGTCGCGCGACTCTCGCAAATGGCGCTATTCGTCGCGGGTCGCATCAAGATGGTCGATGAACCATTTTGTCGCGCGCTCGACGACGCTCTCCAGCGTGCCCGGCTCCTCGAAAAGATGGGTGGCGCCCGGGACGATATCGAGACGGTTGCGGCATCTGAGCAATTGTTGCGCGCTGCGATTGAGTTCGATGACGCCGTAATCCAGTCCGCCGACGATCAGCAATGTCGGCGCCTGAACGCGCCGAAGCGCGTCGCCCGCGAGATCGGGACGGCCGCCGCGCGAGACGACGGCCGCCACGCGGGGCTCGTCGGCCGCGGCCGTGAGCGCCGCCGCGGCGCCTGTGCTGGCTCCGAACAGGCCGATCGGCAGGTCAGATACGTCATTCTCGGCGCCGGCCCAGGCGATCGCTTCGATGACGCGCGCGCCGAGCAGGGGGATGTCGAAGACGTTGCGGCGGTATTCGCCTTCCGCGGCGGTCAGAAGATCGAACAGCAGACAGGCGAATCCCTGCGCGCCAAGTCGCTCGGCGACATATCTGTTGCGCGGGCTGAAGCGCGAGGAGCCGCTGCCATGCGCAAAAATGATCAGCCCCCTCGGGTCTTGAGGCAGGAATAGCGATCCCTCGAGCCGATTCGTCCCGATCGCGACGTCGATTGTCCTGGAGTCGTTCGTCATACTCTGGACCTCAGTTCGTACTAACGCTTCAGCTGGTTGAGCCCGCTTGGCGTCTAGATGGCGTCGCTCCTTTAATCGTCTATCTGGAGAAGCCGCTCAGTCCTCGCCATATTCATCTAAGGGGCTCGCCTGTCCGTGTCAGCCTGGGGAGGATTTATCGCATGCAAACGCCGCCTAAGATCGATTTTCAAGGGGTTGAGCCGTCATCCGACCGGCAGGAGAAAATACTGCGTCTGATAGAAAAGCTTGAGGAACGCTACGGGCGTGCGACAGCCTGTCGCGTCGTCGTGAAGGGCCCGGGCGCGCATCATCGCACCGGAGGGCTTTTTGAGATCAATCTGCATCTCGTTCTACCCGATAAGAGGGAGGTTGCGATCGAGCGCACGCCCCATCTCGACGAGCGATTCCAGGATTTTGATTTCGCCCTGAACGATACGTTCAAACGAGCGCGGCGGCGGCTGCAGGACCAGGTGCGGCGCATGCGCGGCAAGGTCAAACATCACGAGACCGCGCCGACCGGCGTTGTGAAGCAAATGTCGCCGGAGGAGGGGTACGGCTTCATCACGGCGCCAGATGGTCGAGAAATCTACTTTCACCGCAACAGCGTCGAAGGGCCGGGATTTGCCGCGTTGAGGCCCGGCGCGCGCGTCCGCTTCAGGGAGGAGGAGGGCCGAGAGGGCCCGCAGGCCAGCCGCGTCACCCCGCTCGGCGACGCCGCCTGATCTTCGCGCCATGTCCGCCGAGGACGATCATATCGCGACCGGGCGCTGGGAGCATTTTCCGCACGACGCCGACATCGGGGTCCGCGGCTATGGCGCGACGCCGGGCGAAGCCTGCGAGCAGGCCGCGTTCGCGATGATGGCGGCGATCCTCGATCCGGCGGCCGTTCGGCTGGAGCATGCGATAGACGTGGATGTCGAAGCGCCGCGCCTCGATCTGCTGCTCGTCGATTGGCTGAACGCCCTCATTTACGAGATGGCGGAACGGCGAATGCTGTTCGGAGCCTTCGAGGCGACGATCGAGGATCATTATCGTCTTAAGGGTCGCGCGCTCGGCGAGTCGGTGTCGCGAGCGCGACATGCGCCCGCCGTGGAAGCGAAAGGCGCGACCTACACCGAACTCGCCTTCGTCGAGGATCGGCCGGGACTGTGGCGGGCGCAATGCGTCATCGACGTTTAGACGCGGGAGGATGCCTTGGACGTTACCCGTTTCGAGAAGGCTTCGGACACGGCGTGGCGGGTCGCGCCGTTCGGCGGGATGCGCGTGCCGGCGATCATTTACGCAACCGAAGACCTGATTCAGGAAATGGATGACAAGGTCTTCGATCAGGTGACCAATGTCGCGAAGCTTCCCGGTATCGTTCGCGCTTCCTACGCTATGCCCGACGCGCATTGGGGCTATGGCTTCCCGATCGGCGGCGTAGCGGCCTTCGACGCAGATGAGGGCGGCGTGGTGTCCGCCGGCGGCGTCGGATTCGACGTTTCCTGCGGCGTGCGGACGCATCTGACCCATTTGACGCGCGCACAGGTCGTTTCGGTTCAGCAGGAACTCGCCGACGCGCTTTTCGAGCATGTTCCAGCAGGCGTCGGTTCAGAAGGCGAAATCGCACTCGATGACCAGGGCTTGAACGCCATGCTGCTCGGCGGCGCGCAATGGGCGATCGAGCGCGGCTTCGGGCGCGCCGAGGATCTTGACCGGATCGAGGAGGGAGGATGCGCGTCGGGCGCCGATCCCGCCGCCGTGTCGGAACATGCGCGCAAGCGTCAGCGCCGCGAAATGGGCACGCTCGGCTCGGGCAATCATTACCTCGAGGTGCAGGAAGTCGCAGAAATTTTCGACGAGAAGACCGCCGCCGCATACGGCCTCGTCAAGGGCGAATGCGTCGTGACGATTCATTGTGGCTCACGCGGTCTCGGCCATCAGATCGGCACGGAATATTTGCGTGAAATGGCGATATCGGCGCAAGATTACGGGATTGAATTGCCCGATCGCGAACTGGCTTGCGCGCCGATCAAATCCGAACTTGGGCAGAAATATCTCGACGCCATGCGCGCGGCGATCAATTGCGCGCTCGCTAACCGCGAGATCATCGGCCATCTGGCGCGTCAGGTCTTCGCGAGATTTTTCGAGCATGGGGAATTGCCGCTTATGTTTGACGTCTCACATAACACCTGTAAGGTCGAGCGCCATGCGATCGATGGCGAGACTCGCCAGCTTTTCGTCCATCGCAAGGGCGCAACGCGCGCATTCGGGCCCGGTCATGAGAGTTTGCCCGAGGCGCTACGCCCGTATGGGCAGCCGGTGCTGATCGGCGGCAGCATGGGCGCGGGCTCTTATGTGCTGGCCGGCATGGCGACGAGCGAGCGTCAGGCGTTTTCTTCGGCTTGTCATGGCGCAGGGCGGCGCATGAGCCGTCATGCGGCGACGCGCCTTTGGGGCGGACGCAAAGTCGTTGACGATCTTCGCGCTCAGGGAATCATCGTCAAGAGTCCATCGCTGCGCGGGGTCGCTGAAGAAGCGCCGGGCGCCTATAAGGATGTTGCCGCGGTCGTCGATTCCGCGGAGGCTGCAGGACTGGCGAAAAAGGTCGCCTTTCTCAAGCCGCTCATCTGCGTCAAAGGCTGAGAAGCGACGCGACGATGGAGCCAATCTCCCATCACCAAGCGCGCGCCGTTCGCGCGCCGCCCTCGACCGCCGACAAGGTTCGATTTCTCAGCGCGCCCGGAGCCTATCCGAACCTTCCGGCCTCAGTTAGCGTGCTGGAAACGCACATGTCTTACGTGTTTCTCGCGGGCGACAAGGTCTATAAGCTCAAGAAGCCGGTGCGCTATCCTTTTCTCGACTTCTCGACGATCAACGCTCGCGAGCATAATTGTCGCGAGGAGGCGCGCCTCAATCGCCGGCTGGCGGCCGACATTTATCTCGGCGTCATTCCGCTGACTTTAAGCGCCTCGCGCGGTTTGACGCTTGGCGGCGAAGGCGAAACCGTCGACTGGCTTGTCGCGATGCGTCGTCTGCCGCGCGAAGCGATGCTCGATCGGCTGATCGCCGAAGACCGTCTGACCACCGCGCATATTGACGCGCTTAGCGACACATTGGCGGATTTCTATCGCCATGCGGAATGCTCTTCGATCAGCGCCGAAGAATATTCGCTGCGTTTCTTTCGCGAGCAGGAAAGGAATCGCGACATTCTGACACGACGCGATTTTGCGCTCGATCATGGACGTACGCCGGTTCTGCTCGATCTTCTCGACGCAAGACTCTCGGCGAGCCGCGCGCAGTTGCAGGAACGCGTGCGTGCAGGACGCATCGTCGACGGCCATGGCGATCTGCGTCCCGAGCATATCTGCCTTCGCGACCCAATCGCGATCTTCGACTGTCTGGAGTTCAACGCCGAATTGCGGCAGGTCGATCCTTTCGACGAGCTTGCTTATCTTGGCGTCGAATGTGCGCTCATCGGCGCGAAGACGATCGGCGCCGAACTCATCGACAAAGTCGCACAGCGCCTCTCAATCGAACCGCCGCGGCGCCTCGTCGCGCTTTACGCCGCCTGGCGCGCTACGCTGCGCGCGCGGCAGTCGGTGGCGCATCTTCTCGACGCTACGCCGCGAGAGCCGGCGAAATGGGAGCCGCTGGCGAAGCGCTATCTCGATCTTGCGCAATCGGCGCTCGCCGGCGGCGCATAGGAAAAAAGGTGAGGCGACGACATGTCCTTTTATGATCGCACCGACGCCGGACGCCGCCTCGCCGGCGAACTGCAAAAATTCAAGGGCGAGGATGTCGTCGTCTTCGCACTGCCGCGCGGCGGCGCGCCTGTCGCGGAGCCGATCGCGGCGTCGCTCAATGCGCCGCTCGATCTCGTGCTGGTAAGGAAGATCGGCGTGCCTTTCCAGCCGGAGCTTGCCATGGGCGCCGTGGCCGACGGCGGCAATCCGGTCGTCGTGCGCAATGACGACGTGATCGCCATGGCCGATGTCAGCGACAATGAATTTCAGCAGGCGTGCGCACGCGAGCTTGAGGAGATCGAGCGTCGCCGACAGCTCTATCTCGGGCGCCGGGAGCGACCCGAGGCGAAGGGACATGTCGCCATCGTCGTCGACGACGGCGTCGCCACCGGCGCCACGACGCGCGCCGCGCTGCGAGCGGTTCGCGCGCGCGGCCCGAAGAAGCTTGTGCTGGCGGTTCCGGTCGCGCCGCCCGATACGCTTGAGTCACTGGCGCCTGAAGTCGATGAAATCATTTGTCTCGAGACGCATCGCGCTTTCGGCGCGATCGGGTTTTTCTATCGGGATTTTCGTCAGATCGGCGACGACGAAGTGATCGGAATCCTTGATCGATGCGCCGGACAGGCCGGCGGCGCATAGAGGGCGACGCGACCCGAAATCAGCCACAATCCCCGAAAAAGCTCGGCGTGCGGCTTTCAGGAGATCAGCCATGCGCGACAGAGGCGGATCGATATTTCTGGCGGCGCTTCTCATTATGGCGGCGCCGGCGCAGGCGCTCGACAGCCCGATCAATCATGGCCCGCTTGCTGACTTCTTCAATGTCTTTCGCGAGCAGGCGATACCGCGGCAGGTCGTCCTATGGCGCCATCCGCAATATAAGCGTGGAACAGTCGTCATTTCGACCAAGGATCGTCGGCTCTATTGTGTGCTTGGCGATGGGCGCGCGATCGAATATGGCGTCGGCGTCGGGCGGAAGGGCTTCACCTGGTCCGGCGTGAAAACGATTTCGCGCAAGCGCGAGTGGCCGGACTGGAGTCCGCCGCCGCAGATGCTCAAGCGCAGGCCTGACTTGCCGCGCCATATGGCCGGGGGCATGGAAAACCCGCTTGGCGCGCGTGCGCTTTATCTCGGCTCAAGCCAGTACCGCATTCACGGCTCCAACGAGCCCGACACGATCGGCGCCGCCGTATCGTCGGGCTGCATCCGCATGACCAACAAGGACGTCGTCGATCTCTACGGCCGCGTGAAGGTCGGGACGAAAGTCGTCGTGCTCAATTAAGGCGAGTCGGATTTTAAGCCGTCTTCGCTCTTCATGGCCTCGCAGACCGGGCGCTGGCGCCAGACGCCGTAACGCCAGGGCGTGAGCGGGGTCGCGTCGGCGCGCAGCCTCGCAGGGACAGGATCGAAACCAGCGCCGCCGCCCGGCCGGCAACGGCAGACGCGCGCGAGGCCCATCCAGCCGCCGGCCCATAGGCCATGTCGCGCGATCGCCTCGTCGGCATATTCGGAGCAGGTCGGCGCATAGCGGCAGAAGCGCCCGGCGATCATCGAGAAGGTGACGCGATAGAAAAGGATCAGCCCGCGCGCCGCGCGGGCGGGGAGGGATCGCAGCAGGGAAAGAAAGGTCGGCACAACTGCAATCTATTTCCGCCGGACGCAAATCTGAAGGGCGCGCGCTTCATTTGCCGAGCCCGGGCGAGACGGCGGCCTTGCATTGAGAGCAGCACGCAATGTTCGGCGCGCAGGAGAAATGGGGGAAGGATCGTGTTCTCTGAGAATTGGGCGGGGATGCATCAGTCCGATTCTCGATAGACAATGGTATTGAAACCCTCATCCTGCGCCGGAGGCGTAAAATAGCTCGTGATCAAATCGAACTGATCGTCTGTTACAAGGAACTCATGCCCGCCGCGAGCGTAACGCGCATGCATGCGCGCTCTGCAAAGAGCGTCTGAAGCCTTCAGATAATGTAGCTGATGCGCGACGCCCGCGTTTTCGAAAATGCCGTGCATCCATTGCCGTGTCGCGACGGTGTTCGCCGGGAAATCCAGCACGACCGACAGTCCCGCGCGCAGCACATCCTCTATATGCGGGCCCATCACATCGCGGATGCGCGCCGAGTAACGCGCATAATCCTCTATCGACTGTAGCTCGGGACCGTAAAGGCGCTTGATCCACCTGTCTTCGCTGACCAGCAAGGTCGCCGGCGCCGCGGCGAGGCGATTGCAGAGCGTCGATTTTCCGGCCGCGATCTTGCCGCAGACCAAATGGAGGGTGGGTTGATGAATAGTCACGATCGTCATCCACCACGTGCAAATCCGAAAACGAAACTCGGCACTGGATCGAAAAAGGCCGCCCGTTTCGGGGCGGCCTTTTCGATTTTCAGCGCCTTGCGTCGCCTCACTCCGCGGGCGGCAGCGCCGGGGCAGGCTCGGCGGTTTCGGCGCGCTGCTCGATGATGAGCTCGTCGCGACCGCCGGCGATGGAGCGGAACTTCGACATCGCCGCGCCGGTGCCGGCCGGGATCAGGCGGCCGACGATGACATTCTCCTTGAGGCCGACCAGCGGGTCGATCTTGCCGTTGACGGCGGCCTCGGTGAGGACGCGCGTCGTCTCCTGGAAGGAGGCGGCGGAGAAAAAGGAGCGCGTCTGCAGCGAAGCCTTGGTGATGCCGAGCAACACTGGCGTGCCGCTCGCAGGCTTGCCGCCATTCTCGATCGCCTTGGCGTTCGCCTCTTCGAGCTCCAGCTTGTCGACCTGTTCGCCTTCGAGGAAGCCGGTGTCGCCCGGATCGACGATGTCGACCTTCTGCAACATCTGGCGCACGATCACTTCGATATGCTTGTCGTTGATATTGACGCCCTGCAGCCGGTAGACCTCCTGGATCTCGTTGACGAGGTAAGCCGCAAGCTCCTCCACGCCCTTGATCGCCAGAATGTCGTGCGGCGCCGGATTGCCGTCGACGATATAATCGCCCTTCTCGACGACGTCGCCGTCCTGAAGGTGAATATGCTTGCCCTTCGGGATGAGATACTCGACCGGCTCGGCGTCTTCCTCCTGCGGGACAATCGAGAGCCGCTGCTTGTTCTTATAGTCCTTGCCGAACTGCACGACGCCAGAGATTTCCGCGATGATCGCGTGATCCTTCGGCCGGCGGGCCTCGAACAGTTCCGCGACGCGCGGCAGACCGCCGGTGATGTCGCGCGTCTTGGCGCTCTCCACCGAAATACGCGCGACAATGTCGCCAGCCTTCACCGTGGAGCCAGGCTCGACTGCGATGATCGAGTCGACGGGCAGCAGATAGCGGGCGTCGCCGCCGCGGGCGAGCTTGGCGATCTTGCTGTCCTCGCCCTTGATGACGATCGCCGGCTTAAGGCTCGCCGAACGCATGTTCAGGCGCCAGTCCATGACCATGCGCTTGGCGATGCCGGTCGATTCGTCGACGGTCTCGGACATTGACTGGCCCTCGACGAGGTCCTCGAAGCCGATGACGCCGTCGACCTCGCTGATGATCGGCCGCGTATAGGGATCCCATTCGGCGATGCGCTGACCGCGCTTGATCTTGTCGCCGTCGTCGACCTTCAGCTTGGCGCCGTATTGGATACGGTTGACCGCGCGCTCGGCGCCGTCGGGGCCGAGGATCACCACGGCGACGTTGCGCGCCATGACGATGAGGTCGCCGTCCGAGTTGCGGGCGACATGGCGGTTGCGCACATGCACCTTGCCCTCGACATTCGACTCGATGAAGGACTGGTCGGCGAGCTGCGCCGCGCCGCCAATATGGAAAGTGCGCATGGTGAGCTGGGTGCCCGGCTCGCCGATCGACTGCGCCGCGATGACGCCGACGGCTTCGCCCATATTGACGGGCGTGCCGCGCGCGAGATCGCGTCCGTAGCATTTGGCGCAAACGCCGTTCGTCGCCTCGCAGGTCAGG
>JBFXJV010000087.1:0-10340 GCA_050174515.1 Methylocystis sp. | reverse complement strand
GTCGTCGCGCCTTTTCATTTGCCCCACTGGCATGGAATTTTCTAGAAAGAGCGCGCCTTTCAGCGCCGCAAGGATCCTTCCATGGCTTCTCTCGATAGTTTCAACGCCCGCCAGACTCTCGTCGTCGGAGACCGGTCCTATCAATATTTTTCGTTGAAGGCTGCTGAGGAAAACGGGCTGCGCGGGGTTTCCCGCCTGCCCTATTCGCTCAAGGTCGTTCTCGAAAACTTGCTGCGCAATGAAGACGGCCGTTCGGTCACGAGGGAATCGATCGAAAGTTTCGCCAAATGGCTCGGCGAGAAAGGCAAGACCGAGCGCGAAATCGCCTTCAGGCCGGCGCGCGTGTTGATGCAGGATTTTACCGGCGTGCCGGCAGTCGTCGATCTCGCGGCGATGCGCGACGCCGTCGTCGCGCTCGGCGGATCAGCGCAGAAGATCAATCCGCTGGTGCCGGTCGATCTCGTCATCGATCATTCGGTGATCGTCGACAGTTTCGGCACGCCGCTGTCGTTCTCCCGCAACGTCGAACTCGAATATGAGCGCAATGGCGAGCGCTATCGCTTCCTGAAATGGGGCCAGTCGGCCTTCGACAATTTCCGCGTCGTGCCGCCGGGCACCGGCATCTGCCATCAGGTCAATCTCGAATATCTCGGGCAGACCGTCTGGACGCGCGCTGAGCAGATTGACGGGAAGACGGTCGAATTCGCCTATCCCGACACGCTGGTCGGCACCGATTCGCACACCACCATGATCAATGGACTTGCCGTTCTCGGCTGGGGGGTCGGCGGCATCGAGGCGGAAGCGGCGATGCTCGGCCAGCCGCTGTCGATGCTCGCCCCCGAGGTGATCGGTTTCAAGCTCGTCGGCGCGCCGAAGGAGGGCGTGACGGCGACCGATCTGGTTCTGACCGTCACCCAGATGCTGCGCAAGAAAGGCGTGGTCGGAAAATTCGTCGAGTTCTTCGGCGACGGCCTCGATCACATGAGCCTCGCCGATCGCGCGACGATCGCCAATATGGCACCCGAATATGGCGCGACCTGCGGCTTCTTCCCGATTGACAAGGAGACGCTCGCCTATCTGCGCATGTCGGGCCGCGCCGACGAACGCATCGCATTGATCGAAGCCTATGCCCGGGCGCAAGGCATGATGCGCGAGCCTGGGGCGCCTGATCCGGAATTCACCGATACGCTGACCCTCGACCTCGCGGAGGTGACGCCCTCTCTCGCCGGTCCGAAACGCCCGGAGAGCCGCGCATCGCTTTCGGAAGTCGGCTCGGCCTTTCTTGGCGCGCTCGCCACCGAATATAAAAAGGAAGACGGTCTCGGCCAGCGCTACAAGGTCGAGGATGAAAGTTTCGACCTCGGCCATGGCGACGTCGTCATCGCCGCCATCACCTCCTGCACAAACACGTCCAACCCCAGCGTGCTGATCGGCGCCGGACTGCTGGCGCGCAACGCCATTGCTCGCGGATTGAAGACGAAACCCTGGGTGAAGACCTCGCTCGCCCCGGGCAGTCAGGTCGTCGCGCAATATCTGGCGAAGTCGGGGCTACAAAAATATCTCGACGAACTCGGCTTCAATCTCGTCGGCTTCGGCTGCACGACCTGCATCGGCAATTCCGGGCCGTTGCCGCCCGCGATCTCCAAGACCATCAACGCCCATGACCTTGTCGCGGCGTCTGTGCTGTCGGGAAATCGCAATTTCGAAGGCCGCGTCAATCCGGACGTCCAGGCGAATTACCTTGCCTCGCCGCCGCTCGTCGTCGCCTATGCGCTCGCGGGCGCCATCGCCGTCGACCTGACGAAAGAGCCTTTGGGACATGACGGCGACGGCGCGCCGGTCTATTTGCGCGACATCTGGCCGGCGAACGCCGAGATCGCGGCCTTCGTCCGCGAACAGGTGACGCGCGATCTGTTTCGCGAAACCTACGCCAATGTCTTCTCGGGCGACGAACATTGGCGCTCGGTCGAAGCGCCGAGCGGCGAGACCTACGGCTGGGATGATCACTCCACCTATGTGCGCAACCCGCCCTATTTCGTCGGGCTCAAGCATGCGCCCAAGCCGGTCGAAGACATCGTCGGCGCGCGCATCCTCGCGCTGTTCGGCGATAAGATCACCACCGATCACATCTCGCCCGCGGGCTCGATCAAGGCGGCTTCGCCCGCCGGCAAATGGCTGATCGAGCATGGCGTCGCGCCCGCCGATTTCAATCAATACGGCACGCGGCGCGGCAATCATGAAGTGATGATGCGCGGCACCTTCGCCAATATCCGCATCAAGAATCACATCATGCGCGACGAGAGCGGGCTTACCCCCGAAGGCGGACTGACCAGGCATTATCCGGGCGGCGAGATCATGTCGATCTATGACGCAGCAATGCGCTACGGCGCCGAGGGCGCGCCGCTCGTCGTTTTCGCCGGAGCCGAATATGGCAATGGCTCGTCGCGCGACTGGGCGGCGAAGGGCGCCATGCTGCTTGGAGTTCGCGCCGTGATCGCCAAGAGCTTCGAGCGCATCCACCGGTCCAATCTTGTCGGCATGGGGGTGCTGCCGCTCACCTTCGCGGAAGGAACGGGCTGGGACACGCTTGGCCTCAAAGGCGACGAGACCGTCACGATTCACGGCTTGCGTGAAGGACTTGCCCCGCGCAAGACCTTGGTCGCTTCGATCGCCTTTCCTGATGGGTCCACTACCTCGGCGCCGCTGCTCGCGCGCATCGACACGCTTGACGAGTTAGAATACTTCAAAAACGGCGGCATTCTTCCTTACGTGTTGCGACAACTCGCCCCTTAATTCTCGCAAAAAATCGATTGACTTGCTCATAGTCCTCGGACAGCGTGATTGAGCTTTGCGTTGAATTCGGGCCGTTGCGGTTGGAATGCGTTCAGCGCAGCGCTCTATAAAAAACAAAAAGTCACGACAAACAAAAAGTCACGACGCGAAGAAGAGGAAATCTGCATATGAACAAATACGCCCTTACGGCGGCCGCCGCCCTGTTCCTTGCGGCGATTGCGCCGTCGTTCGCTTTCGACGCCGCCGTCGGTCAGCGCGCGCCGAGTCAGGCGACGCGCATCAGCTGCGACACGCATGCCGAGGACGACCAAGCGGTTTGCGCGAGCAAGTGCGAGGACGCCTATCTTAAAGATCAGCAAGGCTGGACGGCGGATATGAGCAAGATCAAGGCCGCCAAGAAGTCTTGCGACGAGAAATGCGGCTGCCCGCAGAATTCAAGCAACCTCTAACAAGTCGCTTTGATTTGAGCCCAAGGGGCGCGCGAGAAATCGCGCGCCCCTTTTACACTGCGCCGGCGAGCTGGCGAGAAGCCGCCGCTGATTTCATACAAGTTACTTGAAATAAAAGATATTTTCTCTGTTGTCGCCGTCCTGTGACGGCGCGACGCGACCTGTCGCGCAAGCGACGCGCAATTGACATGTACGGCCACTTACGACATCGTCGCGCCGCTCGTTGCGTTATGTGAGGCCGTTGCTGTTCCAAGGCGGGAGGGGTCGAACGCAGGCGAAGTCTAGACGCCCGAAGGGCTAGTTAAGGAAGCAACCAAAATGAGGAAATACGCCATTGTGACGGCGGCGGCTCTTGTCGTCGGGATGATCAGCCCGGCGTTCGCGGATTGCGACGTCCGTAAGGCTGACGAAGACAAGCAGGCCAAATGCGCGGAGAAGTGCGATGACGAGTTCATCTCGCGTAAGATGAACTACGGCGCCAACCAGGATGAAGTTCGCGCCAATAAGAAGGCCTGCGACGCCGCCTGCGGCTGCCCGCAGAACTCCAAGGACCTGTAAGCCGAAACATCAGGCAAAGGTAAAATAATCTTTGGGGCGCGCAGTCATGCGCGCCCATAGTTTTTTTGAGGACGCGTTCTACTGCGAGTAGACGTTGCCGTCCGGACCCTTCCAGCCTTTAGGGTCTTCATAGAAGCGGTATTCTTCGTCGAACGTCACGGTCGCGCCGGGCGCCACATATTGCTTGCCCTTTGGGTCGACGTCGCGCGGCGACGTCACATAATGCCTTCCTGATGAGCAGCCCTCCGGAAACGCCCCCGCATCATCGGGCTTGCATTCGAGATTGGCGCCTTCCGGAAACTCAACGCGCGCGTTGAAGAAGATCTCGAAGCCTTTCTCGCCCGTGGCGTGCATTTCCAGGCGCTCGCTCATCGTCTGCTTGAATTCGAGGATTTTGCCGGGCTTGTCGAAGCGCTGCTTCAGCAGATTTTCGAAAATCTGCCGCGCATGGTCTTCGGTCGGATCACAGCCGAACATGCAATAGGCGTTGGCCGGGGCGGCCGAAAGCGACGCCAGCGCCGCTGCGACGACAAGCGTGATGAAAGCGCCTCGCATATTTCCTCTCCTTCGGGTTCTTATGAGTTCGTCGCGCCAACGCGCGCGCCCTTATAGCATTTTGTCACGCCGGCGCCGCGCATCCGTTTAGCGCCCTTCAGGCGTCATCGGGTTGAGCCAGAGATCTTTGACCTGATCAAAGTGGATCGCGGGATCATAGCCCTCCGCCGTAAGGCCGAGCCAGCCGGATGACAGCCGTCCAAGCGCGGAAAGCACGGCGTAGGAGGCGACGACGCGGTCGCGCTGCGCCACGATGAGCCCGATTCGCGCATAGAGCAGCTCCTGCTGCGCATTCAGGATTTCAAGCGTCGTTCGCTGGCCAGCCTTTGCTTCTTCCCGCACTCCGTAAAGCGCGCGCTCGGCGGCGGCGATCTGGGTTTGCGCCGAGGCAATCTGCGTTTTCGCCGCCTGCAATGCGCCCCAATAGGCGCGCACCAGCGAGAGAACCTCGGCGCGGGCGACATCGGCGTTGAGCCGGCGCTGGCCGGCGGTTTCCTTAGCCTGCCGGACGCGGGAAGATGTCAGGCCTCCCTCATAGATCGGCACATTGAGATGTCCGAGGATTTTGGCGCCGACGTTGCGGTTTCCAATGCCGGCAAGATCGGTTTGCGTAAAAATGTCGCCGACGATCGAAAATTTCGGCATGAACTCCGCTTCGAGCGCCTTGATGTCGAGATCGGCGGCGTCGGCGTCGTACAACGCGGCGAGTATGAAGGGGTGTTCGGCTTGCGCAATGCGCTCCGCTTCCTCGCGCGACTTCGGCAGCAAACGATCGACCGGCGCGCCGGGCGACAGCTTCGTCGGCTCCACGCCGATGATCTTGCGATAGACGCCTATGCTCGCGTCGAGCGCCGCGCGCGCCGCGCCGGCCAGAGATTTTCCTCCCGCCAGCCGCGCCTCGGCCTGCGCAACGTCGGTCTGGGTGATCTGACCATATTCATAACGCTCGCGCGTCTGGCGCAGTTGCTCTTTCAGGACGGCGACATTGCTTTCCTGAAGTTTAAGCGACGCAGTGTCGCGCAGCACGTCCATATAGGCGGTGACCGAGTCGAACAAGATGCGCTGCTCGGTCAGGCGCAGCCGCTCGCGTCCGGCGAAGACGCCCGATTCCGCCGCCAGCGTCTGGTTTTGCGTCTTGAAGCCGTCGAAGATCGGTTGCTCAAACGAAAGCGTCGCGGCGCGGGGAACATTCTTGCCGTTCTGGATGCTCTTCGAATAGTCGGAAGCGGTAGGATCGTTCAGATAGACGTCGTGTTGTTGCGTGATCAGTCGATTGCGCTGCACGCCGAGATAGCCGTCGCCGGACACGCGCGGCCGCATCCCGGCCAGCGCCTGCGGCACTTTCTCGTCGATCGCACGCAGTTCGGCTCTGCCGGCGTTGAGCTGCGGATTGGCGTTATAGGCGCGGCGCATCGCGCCCATCAAGGTTTCCGCGCGCGCCGTGGCTCCCGCCGCAAGCAGGCAGATCATGACCAGGGCGACGACGCGCATCCTCACCGGTCAACCTCCGCTTTTTTGCAGAGAGGCTGACTCCGGCGAACGACAGAAGAACGCGTAAAGGGCCGGCAGGACGACAAGGGTGAGAAGCGTCGCGCTGATCAGGCCGCCGATGACCACCGTGGCGATCGGCTTTTGCACTTCAGCGCCCGTGCCGGTCGCCAGCGCCATCGGCAGGAAGCCGAGCGATGCGACCAGAGCCGTCATCACGACCGGCCGCAGTCGCGTCATCGCGCCCTTGTGGATCGCCGGAAGCTCAGGCATGCCGCCTGCGATCAATTGCGAAATATAGGTGCGCATCACCAGGCCGTTCAGCACCGCGACGCCCGAGAGCGCGATAAATCCGACGGCGGCCGAGACCGACATCGGCATGCCGCGCAGCCACAGCGCGGCGACGCCGCCGGACAGCGCCAGCGGCACCGCGGTGAACACCAGCAGCGCGTCGCGCGCGGAGCCAAGCGCGGAATAGAGCAAGAGAAAGATCAGGAAAAAGCAGACCGGCACGACGATCGTCAGGCGCGCGCGCGCCGCCTCGAGATTTTCGAACTGGCCGCCCCATACGATCCAGTAGCCGGGCGGCAATTTCACTTTCGACTCGATCTTGGCGCGCGCGTCGGCGACGACCGAGGCGATGTCTCGCCCGCGCACATTCGCCGAGACCACCACCCGGCGATGGCCGTTCTCACGCGAAATCTGGTTCTGTCCGTCGACGATCGAAAATTTCGCCACCTGCTTGAGCGACACGACCGGACTCGCGCCGGCCGCGGAGGGAAGCGCGACCGGAATCGACTCCAGCGCCTGCGCGTCCTCGCGCAGATTGTCGCGCAGCCGAACGATGATCGGGAAGCGGCGATCGCCTTCAAACACCACGCCGGCCCTTTGACCGCCGATCGCCGCGCCGATCACGTCCTGCACCGCCCCCACGCTCAAACCGAGGCGCGCGATCGCAGCCTTGTCGACGGCGATATCGAGGATCGGCAGGCCGACGACCTGTTCGACCTTAACGTCGCTCGCGCCTTTGACCGTGCTGAGAATGCCGGCGATCTGGTTGGCCGCCTTCAACATGACGTCGAAATCGTCGCCGAACACTTTCACCGCGATATCGCCGCGCACGCCGGCGAGCAGTTCATTGAAGCGCAATTGGATAGGCTGCGAGAACTCGTAGGCGTTGCCCGGCAGCTGTTCCAGCCGCGCCTCCATCTTTTCGATCAGCGCGGCCTTTTCGAGGCCCGGGTCGGGCCATTTCTCGCGCGGCTTCAGCATAATGAAAGTGTCGGTCAGATTCGGCGGCATCGGATCGGTTGCGATCTCGGCCGTGCCGGTCTTGGAGAAGACGTAGTCGACTTCAGGGAAACTGCGCAACGTGCGTTCAATGTCGAATTGCATCCCCTGCGCCTGAGTGAGCGATGCGCTGGGGATTCGATTCGCCTGCATGGCGAGGTTTTTCTCGTCGAGCGTCGGAACGAATTCTTCGCCGAGCGTCAGGTAGAGAAGCGCTGCAAAGACGAAGGCGCCGGCGCCCATCGCAATGGGCTTCAACGGCGCCGCCATCGCCCATTTCAGGATCGGCTCATAGGCGCGTTTGAGCACGGAAACGACGACGTTCTCGGATTCGCGCACGCGTCCCGAAAGCGAGATCGCGATCATCGCCGGAAAGAACGTCAGCGAGAGAATGAATTCGCAAGCAAGCGCCATGATGACGGTCATCGCCATCGGATGGAACATTTTCCCTTCGACCCCGGAAAAGGTCAGGATCGGCACATAGACGAGAATGATGATCGCCTGTCCATAGACTGTCGGCCGCCGCATTTCGACCGCCGAGTCGATGACAGTCGTCAGCCGTTCTTCAAGCGTCAGCGCGCGACCCAAAGCGTTCTGACGCTGCGACAGCCGGCGCAGGCAGTTCTCGGTGACGATGATCGCGCCGTCGGCGATCAATCCGAAATCGAGCGCGCCGAGACTCATCAGATTGGCGCTGATCTTTCCGACATACATGCCGACGCCAAGCAAAAGCATCGTCAGCGGTATCACCGTCGCCGTCACGAGCGCCGCGCGGAAATTGTCGAGCATGACAAAGAGCACGAGGATGACGAGCGCGGCGCCCTCGATGAGATTAAGCGCCACCGTTTTGATCGTGGCGTTGACGAGAAGCGTGCGGTTCAAGATCGTGCGCACTTCGATGCCCGGCGGCAGTATTCTCCTGATCTCGTCCATCTTCGCGTTGACGGCGCTCGACACTTCGCGGCTGTTGGCGCCGATCAGCATCAGCGCCGTGCCGATGACGACCTCCTCGCCATTCATGCTGGCGCTGCCCACGCGCAGCTCGCGTCCAACGCCCACCTCGGCGATATCCTCGACGCGCACCGGCGTGCCGTTGCGCGTCGAGACGACGACCTTGGCGATGTCGTCCATCGACTCGAGTCGGCCAGGGCTGCGCACGACGAGGCCTTCGCCATTGCGTTCGACATAGCCGGCCCCGCGGCTGATGTTGTTGCGCTCGATAATGCCGGCGAGATCGGCGAAGGACAGGCCAAGCGCGAAGATTTTGGCCGGGTCGGGCTGGACGTGATACTGCTTGACGTAGCCGCCGAGCGAATCGACGCCGGCGACGCCGGGCACCGTGCGCAATTGCGGCCGGATGATCCAGTCCTGCACGGTTCGCAGATAGGCGGTCCGTTCGAGCGGCGTGTGCAGTCTCTGCCCTTCCGGCGTCAGATAATCGCCATTGCGCTGCCAGCCTGGCTTGCCTTCCTTGGCCGGCTTTTCGCTGACTCGCGGCGCATAGTCGACGGACCACATGTAGATTTCAGACAGACCCGTCGCGACCGGGCCCATATGCGACTCGACGCCGGGCGGAAAAGTCTCCTTGGCGATCGCCATGCGTTCGCCGACCTGCTGGCGCGCGAAATAAATGTCGACATTGTCGGCGAATACGGCCGTCACCTGGCCGAAGCCATTGCGAGAGAGGGAGCGGGTATATTCGAGTCCGGGTATGCCGGCGATGGCGGTCTCGATCGGATAGGTGACCTGCTTTTCGATCTCGAAGGCGGAAAGCGCGGGCGCAAAGGCGTTGATCTGCACCTGATTGTTGGTGATGTCGGGAACCGCGTCGATCGGCAGTCGCATCAGCGACCAGACGCCGAGCGGCACGGTGAGCGCCGTCAGCAAGACGACGAGCCAACGGCTTCGAACCGAAAGGGCGATGAGATTCTTGATCATCGCAGCCGAAAGGTTTCCGCTCGGGCGCGAAGGGCCGTCCGGAACATCGAGGAAGCATGGCCGTCGGCGCGCATCATTCCTCCGGAATGTTCTGCTTGCCGAGCTCCGCCTTCAGCAGAAAGACATTGGAGTCGGCGATTTCTTCGCCCGGCTTCAAGCCGGCGACGACTTCCACCGAATTGTCGTCGCCCCGGCCAAGCTCTACTTCGCGCTTCGCGAAACCGTCGGCGGTTCGAACGAAGACATTGGGCTTGCCGTCGATCATCAAGATAGCGGAGCGCGGCGCCTTGACCTTTACTCGCGCTTGCTTGAGCGAGATTTCCGCTTCGAGCAGACTGCCCGGGCGCAGGGAGAAATCCGGATTGGGAAAGCGCGCAAGGACGGGGCCAGTTCGCGTCTCTTGCGAGATCGTCGCGGGGACATAGGTGATTTTCCCGTCGAATGTGCGGCCTTCGGCGTTTTGAATCCGCACCTCCTGTCCCTCGCGCAAGAGACCAAGATCCGCGGCGGGCACCGCGATCTCGGCTTCGACGATCGAGAGATCGGAGATGATGTAGAGTTCCTTCGACTGACCTTCGCCGCCGACCGGCTGGCCGATGCTGACCAGACGCTTGATGACGCGCCCGGAAATTGAAGCGAGAATCTCCTTGCGGCGAAGGTCGGCGATCGGTTGCGAGGGCAGGGCCGCGATCTCCTGCTCGGTCATGTCGAGCGCGGCGAGTTTCTGCCGCGCGAGATCGAGTTTCACTTTGGCCGCCATAAAGGCCGCTTTGGCTTTCAGGAACAGCTGCTCGGCGGTGATTTTCTTTTGGTAAAGTCCCTTCTCTCGCTGAAAGAGCACATTTTGAAGATCGAAATTCGCCAGCGCGGCGAGGTATTCGCTCTTTGCTTCCGCCACTTCGCGCGAGTCGATGATCGCGATGGTTTCGCCGCGCGTAACGTTGTCGCCAAGCCGCTTGCGCAATTCTTCGACGACGCCCGCGACTTTGGCGGCGACCCGCGCGATCTTGTCGGGATCGGGCGTGACGGCGGCGGGCGCCATCAGCTGACGCGAAATGTCGCCTGGGCCAACCGCCTTCACCGCGATCTTTGACGTCTTGATCTGAGCCGGGGAAAGGCGGACTTCACCCTCCGCAGGCGCCGGCTCGGTCGCCTTGCTTTGTTGATCGGGGACGGTTCCCACTTTGATCGCGCGGAAGAGAGACGGCAGCGCGGCGCCGACCGCAAGGCTCGCGAGGACGGCGAGCGCGAGAACGGAGCTTTTACGGG
>JBFXJV010000086.1:0-10396 GCA_050174515.1 Methylocystis sp. | reverse complement strand
TCGTCACGCTTCCCGAAGGCGTGGAGATGGTGATGCCGGGCGACAATGTGACGATGGAAGTGTCGCTGATCGTGCCGATCGCCATGGAGGAGAAGCTGCGCTTCGCCATCCGCGAAGGCGGCCGAACAGTCGGAGCCGGCGTCGTCGCCAGCATCATCGAATGATCGACGCGGAAGCGCGGTAAATCTATAAGGAGGCGCGCTCTCGCCTCCTTGTTCTTGGACCCGCGCCCCATGAAACCCGCGATCACAAAAATCGAACAAACGCACAAGCGCTGGGCGACGATGTCGATCGCCACCATCCGCATGCCGGATGGAAAAATCTTCCTGCGCGATGTCGAGGATCACGGCTGCGCCGCCGCGGTTCTGCCTTATGACCCCCTGCGCAAGACGGCGCTGCTCGTCGAGCAACTGCGCGCCCCGCAACTGCTGGCGGTCGGCGAGACGCATTCGCTCGAAGCGATCGCCGGTCTCGTCGAGCGCGACGACGACTCCGCCGCGACGGCAAAACGCGAGGCGCTTGAAGAAGCCGGCTTGCGGCTTGACGCGCTGGAACATGTCGCCGTCGTCTGGTCGATGCCGGGCGTATCCACCGAGCGGATGACGCTTTACCTTGCCGAATACCGGCCTCAGGATCGCATCGGCGACGGCGGGGGCGTCGCTGATGAAAGCGAAGAGGTTCGCGTCGTCGAAATGGGCCTGACGGATCTCGCCGCGACGATGGCGGCGGAAGGCATCGTCGACATGAAGACGCTGGTTCTGGTTCAGGCGCTGCGTCTTCGCCGGCCCGAGCTATTCGACTGACTGTTCCGCCCGCCAAACTTCAAGCGCGCTAGCGTTCGCGCAATGTCTGGCTTAGCAGCCCGAGGTCGTGACCCCCGGCGCGAGCCGCAGAGCGTCGCAGAGATTGCGCGACTGGAAGTCGTCCATCATCTTGCGGGTCACGACGCTCACCGAGCCCGGCACCTGCATGATGGGCGTCCGCGTCCCCGTCGGTCCAGTCACATAATTGGCGAAGTAGCCGTCGTCAGAATATGGCGGCGGCGGCGCCCGATGAACCGGAGCGCGGAAGCCGCGGACCCGAGGGCCGGCGGCGGTGGGCGCCGCCAGACCGGCGCAGGTGGCGGCGGCGAGCATGAACAGGGCGACAGCCTTGCGCATGGCTTTGTCCTCCTGGCGTAAGCATATAGCCGCCGGGGCGCGATCGCCAAGCCTATCGCCAAGCCTGTCGCCTCAGGTCAGGCGGCGAGTTCTTCGCCCAGCAGAACCGCTGGCAGGCGACGACCCTCCAGACGCTCGATCACCGCCGTCGCCGGTGGAGCGAACTGATTGACCTCAAGCGCCGCCGCGACAGCGGAAATTCCGATTTCGCGGTAGAGACGCGCGAGCAGGTCATGAGGATGGCCGCCGGCCTGGGGTTCGTTGAACTCGACTGAATACTTGTCAAACATGGGCGCGCTCGACACTGGGAGGGAACTCACTAGGCGTTTTCTCAAGAATTGCCCCCATCAAGTTAACGATCTGCTAAGGAGTTGAGCTGCGGACCAGGCTCGCGCGAATTTTTTTGAAATTTTCGAGAAACATTGCATTTGCCAAAAATGTGCGAAAAATGCGGAGCCGCCGCGAAGGCGGTCAACTGAGCCCCTGATCCGATGCGACGTCATCTTCCTCCCGAGCCTTGGTCCGAAGTCGCGCTGTGGAGCCGACGTTTCGCGATTTTCGCTGCGACTGTGGCTATTTTGGCGATCCTTTTGGGGCGACTTGGCGCCATCGACCCGCCTTCGGCGCTCGCGTCGCTCGGCGGCGCCATGGCCCTGGCGCTCATCGCGCTGCTTCTGTTTTGCGCCGCCTGCCGGGTGATTTGGCGCGAGGGACGGCGCGGCGCGGGGGCAGCGACGGCGGCGCTTCTGATCGCCGCGCTGACGTTGGGCTATCCGGCCTATCTCGCCTTCGAGGCGATGCGCCTCCCGGTGCTTTCCGACATTTCGACAGACATCGCCAATCCGCCCCACTTCTCCTTATCGAGAGCCGCCGTCGAGGCGCGCAGCGGCTTCCAGCCGCTGGGACTGCCGGCGCGCACGCGAGAGACCCAACGTTTGGCCTATCCGGACGTCGAGCCGATCGTCGTCGACCTCGACACCGACGAGGCTTTCGCGCTGGTGCTGAAGACCGCCAATGCGCGCGGCTGGTCGCTCGTCGACAAACGGCCGCCCGGCGGGCGAAGCGGCGATGGGCATATGGATTTCATCGACAAGACTTTGGTGATGGGATTTGACGACGACATTACCGTTCGCTTCAAGCCGCTGCCCGGCCAGACCCGCATCGATCTTCGATCGGCGTCGCGCTACGGACGCCACGACTTCGGCGCGAACGCGAAGAGAATCACCGCCTTCGCCGAGGAGTTGCAGTCGCAGCTCGACGCGCGCTGACGCGCTCCCCAAATTGAACAGCAGGGCGACACGCTCGTTTTTCGCAGCGTCTTCGATTAATCTCAGCGGTAAAGCTTGGCGACGGGAGCGGTGAAATGGTCGAGGAAAGCGTCGGCGTCACGACGGGCGCGCCAACGGTCCCGCCCTTCACCCGCGACCAGGAACTCACCGCCTTTCGCGAAATGCTGCTGATCCGGCGCTTCGAGGAGAAGGCCGGACAGCTTTACGGCATGGGCGTCATCGGCGGATTCTGCCATCTCTACATCGGCCAGGAGGCGGTCGTTGTCGGGGTCAAGATGGCGGCGCGCGACGGCGACCAGTTCACGACGAGCTACCGCGACCACGGCCATATGCTCGCCTCTGGCATGGACCCCAAACGAGTCATGGCTGAGCTCGCCGGCAAGCGCGGCGGCTACTCGAAGGGCAAGGGCGGCTCGATGCACATGTTCTCGCGCGACGCCAATTTTTACGGCGGGCACGGCATCGTCGGCGCGCCGGCGCCGATCGGGACGGGCGTCGCCTTCGCCAACGCCTATCGCGGCGATGACCGCGTCTCGATCACCTTTTTTGGCGAGGGCGCCTCCAACCAGGGTCAGGTCTATGAGGCCTTCAACATGGCGGCGCTGTGGAAACTGCCGGTCGTCTTCGTCGTCGAGAACAACCGCTATGCGATGGGGACGGAAATCCACCGCGCCTCGGCGCAGATCGATTTCTCGAAACGCGGCGCAGCTTTTGCAATCCCCGACAAGCAGATCGACGGCATGGACGTGCGCATCGTCAAGGCCGCGGCGGACGAGGCGATCGAATGGTGCCGCAAGGGCAATGGCCCCTATCTCATAGAGGCGCAGACCTATCGCTACCGCGGCCACTCGATGTCCGATCCGGCGAAATACCGCTCGAAGGAAGAAGTGCAGAAGATGCGCGAGGAGCACGACCCCATCGAGCAGGTCCGCACGCGGTTGATCGCCGACGGCGTGAGCGAGGACGATCTCAAGAAGATCGACGCCAATGCGCGCAAAATCGTCTCCGAGGCGGCCGATTTCGCCGTGGGGGACAGGGAGCCGGACCCGAGCGAATTGTGGACCGACGTGCTGGCGTGAGAGATTGATCCAATGACCGTCAACGTCCTCATGCCTGCGCTGTCGCCCACGATGGAGCAGGGCAAGCTCGCCAAATGGCTCAAGTCGGAAGGCGACGAGGTGAAAGCCGGCGATGTCATCGCCGAAATCGAAACCGACAAGGCGACGATGGAGGTCGAGGCGGTCGATGAGGGCGTGCTGGCGCGCATCCTCGTTCCCGGCGGCACGGAGAATGTCGCGGTCAATACGCCGATCGCGGTGATCGCCGAAGAGGGCGAGGAGGTTACCGACGCGGTAGCGCCCGCCGCGGCTCCCGTGAAAGGCGACGGCGCCGCCGCGCCCGAGCAGGCGGAAGCCGAAACGATCGCGCCGCCGGCTCCCGAGCCGGTCAGCGCCGCGCCGCGTCCGAGCGTCGCGCAAATAACCGCGCCGGAGGTCCCCAAAGGGACGGCGATGGTGTCGATGACCATGCGTGAAGCGCTGCGCGACGCGATGGCCGAGGAGATGCGGCGCGACCCGAGCGTCTTCGTGATCGGCGAAGAGGTCGCCGAATATCAGGGCGCCTATAAGGTGACGCAGGGCCTGCTGCAGGAATTTGGCGCGAAGCGCGTCGTCGACACGCCGATCACCGAATATGGCTTCGCCGGCGTCGGCGTCGGCGCGGCCTTCGCCGGGCTGCGGCCGATCGTCGAATTCATGACCTTCAATTTTTCGATGCAGGCGATCGACCACATCGTCAATTCGGCGGCGAAGACGCTTTACATGTCCGGCGGGCAGATCAATTGCCCGATCGTCTTTCGCGGACCAAATGGCGCGGCGGCGCGCGTCGCCGCCCAGCACAGCCAGGATTATTCCGCCTGGTATTCGCAGGTGCCGGGATTGATCGTGATCGCGCCGTCGACCGCCAGCGACGCCAAGGGCCTGCTCAAAGCTGCGATCCGCAACGACAATCCGGTGGTGTTTCTTGAGAATGAGATTCTCTACGGCAAGACGTCCGACGTGCCGGCGCTGGAGGATTTCGTACTGCCGATCGGCAAGGCCCGCATCGCGCGGCCGGGCAGGGACGTAACGCTCGTCTCCTTCTCGATCGGCATGACCTATGCGCTGCAGGCCGCCGACGAACTCGCCAAGGATGGAATCGAGGCCGAGGTGATCGATCTGCGCACGCTTCGACCGATGGATATTGCGACGGTCATCGAGTCGGTGAAGAAGACCGGCCGCTGCGTCGCCATCGAAGAAGGTTGGCCGCAGTGCGGCGTCTCGGCGGAAATCGCGATGCGTGTGCAGCAGGACGCCTTCGACTATCTCGACGCCCCGGTGCTGCGCGTCACCGGCAAGGACACGCCAATGCCCTACGCCGCCAATCTCGAAAAGCTCGCGCTGCCGAGCGTGGCGGAAGTCGTCACGGCGGCGAAGGCGGTGCTGTATCGGTGATTGATTGCGCGATGCGGGAAGCCGCGCGCGCCGTCATTCCCGACGCGCGAAGCGCGATCGGGAATCCAGAGGCAAAATCAAACACGCTTGTTGCGACTCTGGATTCCCGGTCAGGCCCTCGGCCTGCCGGGAATGACAAGGTCCAAGCGAGTCCGCATCACCCCTCCGGCCAGAAATCCTCGGCCGTCATCTCATCAAAAGTCCATGGACATTTTTCAGGGAAGGTCTTGTCCGAAAACCCCGTCTCGGCGATGGCTTCGAGAACCGCTCCCTTGAAGGCTTTTTCAATAATCATGACGATCTCCGGGCGCAGGCTCGGATTGTCTTGAAGATGCTCCAGTAAATCCAGCCTCTGAATCTTGATCGTCGCCTCCCAGCTTCGCGTCCGCTTGCCGGGTTCAAAGCGCCATTTCAGCAAGTGCAGCATCAGGGCGCGCAACCGGCTGACGAGCTCGCGCTTTTCGGTCTTGCCAAGGCTCTCGATCTCCTCAGCGATATGCTCGATATCCGCCTCGCCGAGCCTGCCGGCGCGCAGCAGCGCCGCCTGCTCATTGGCCCAGGCGTAGAAATCCTGGTCGTAAAGCCGGCTCGCGGCCATTTTTCCCTCGGCTGAATTCCTCGTTCATCAGGGCGATCGGGTTAAGGGCTTCCTCATCCTGAGGAGCGTGCGCGGCGCGCGTCTCGAAGGACGAGGAAGCCCGATTTCGCGTATTTTTCTCACCCTCATCCTGAGGAGGCCTCGAAGAGGCCGTCTCGAAGGATGAGGGTGAGGAAAAACGATTCACCCGATTCCCCTGGCGCGTTCATGGACTGCTCTTCGCAAGGCCTCTAATATATAGCGAACTCTCCGCCGCCAAAGGCGAATCCGCACGATGAACGCTCCCGCTCAATTCCCTCCCGGCGCCCGCATTTTCGCTTCGCCGCTCGCGCGCCGGCTGGCGAAGGAGAGCGGGCTCGAACTTTCCGCGCTCCAGGGCTCAGGGCCGCACGGCCGCATCATCGAGCGCGACGTGCAAACGGCGCTCGCGCGCGGCGGCGCTGCGAGGCCGGCGCCGCTCGCCGTCGCGCCTTCCGGCGACGTCACCCGCAAATTCTTCGAACCCGGTTCCTACGAGGAAATCCCGCACGACAATGTGCGCAAGGCGATCGCGCGGCGCCTGACCGAGGCGATCCAGACCATTCCGCATTTCTATCTCAACATCGACTGCGAGATCGACGCGCTGCTGCGCCTGCGCGAGGATTATAATTCCGCCGCGCCGCTCGGCGCAGACGGCAAGCCGATATGGAAAACCTCGGTCAATGATTACATCGTCAAGGCGCTCGCCCTGGCGCTTCAACGCAAGCCCGAGGCGAATGTCACCTTTACGCCGGACGCTTTGCTGCGCCACAAATCCTCGGATATCGGCGTCGCCGTATCGATTCCGGGCGGCCTCGTGACGCCGATCATCCGCAACGCGCAAGCGAAATCGGTGCGCGAGATATCCGACGAGGTCAAGGAGCTGGCGGGCCGCGCCCGCGCGCGCAAGCTGAAGCCGCATGAATATGAAGGGGGCGTGTCGGCCGTTTCCAACCTCGGCATGTATGGCGTGCAAAGCTTCACCGCGGTGATCAATCCGCCACAGTCGACGATCCTTGCGGTCGGGCAGGGCGAGCAGCGCATGATCGTCAGGAATGGCGTGGCGATCGTCGCGACGATGATGAGCGTGACGCTCTCCTGCGATCATCGCGCGGTCGACGGCGCGCTCGGCGCGGAGCTTTTGGCGGAATTCAAACATGTCGTCGAACATCCGGCGATGATGTTCGCGTAACGATGGGCGACTTGCGGCTTCAATCGACCCTGACCTGCCCGCATTGCGCGCGCGCGGAAATGTTCAACATGCCGCAGGACGCCTGCGTGGTCGTGCACTTCTGCGCCGGATGCGGCGCGCGGCTGACGCCGAAAGCCGGGGATTGCTGCGTCTTCTGCTCCTATGGCGACGTTCCATGCCCGCCTGTTCAGAGGAGCGGCGATTGTTGCGGCCGCCCGATGGACGAGGGGCGCTAATCGCGGCATATGCCTTGCCTGGAACAGCTCTAAAGAGGCAGGGGGCAGGCGCGTGGCGACGGAAGCTGACATTCTGAAGGCGCTGGAAGGGCTTTACGGTCCGGGCGGCGCGCCGCTGGCGGGCGCCGTGAGCGGGATCAATCTGACGGGCGCCAAGGCCTTCGTCTCCCTCTCGGGCGATCCGAGCCAGACGCAGGCCTGGGAGGCCGCGCGCATGGCCGCCGAACGCGCGATCAAGGCCGCGCCGGGGATCGAGCAGGCCGTCGTGACCCTGACCGCCGAGCGTGCGCCGCGCGTGGAGGCTCCGCCGCCCCCTCAGCGCAAGGGGATTCCGGCGCTCGACAAAATCCGCTTCATCGTCGCCGTCGCCTCGGGCAAGGGCGGCGTCGGCAAATCGACGACCTCGGCCAATCTGGCGCTCGGCCTCGCCGCGCAGGGCTGGCGAGTGGGCCTGCTCGACGCCGACGTCTATGGGCCTTCGATGCCGCGGCTTTTTGGGCTTGCCGAGAAGCCGACGGTCGAGGGCGGCAAGCTCACGCCGCTCGAAGCCTATGGCTTGAAAATCATGTCGATGGGCTTTCTCGTCGATGAGAACATTCCGATGGTCTGGCGCGGTCCGATGGTCTCGCAGGCGATTTCCCAGATGCTCGGCGAAGTCGTCTGGGGTGAGCTTGACGCGCTCGTCATCGACATGCCGCCGGGCACCGGCGACGTTCAGCTCACCATCGCCCAGCAGGTTCCGCTCGCCGGCGCGGTGATCGTCTCGACGCCGCAGGATTTGGCGCTGATCGACGCGCGCCGCGCGGTGGCGATGTTCCAGAAGGTCGAGGCCCCAATCCTCGGCGTCATCGAAAACATGAGCTACTTCCTGTGCCCCCATTGCGGCGGTCGCTCGGAAATCTTCGCCCATGGCGGCGCGCGCCATGACGCCGAACAGATGGGCGTGCCCTTTCTTGGCGAAGCGCCGCTGGACATCAAAATTCGCGAAACCTCGGACGCTGGCCGCCCGGTGGTCGCCGCGGAACCGGACAGTCCGCAAGCGGCCGTCTATCTCAATCTCGCCGCAAAGGTGAAGACTCTGCTAGAAACGCAGAGGCGGCGCGCGGCGCCGAAGATCGTCGTCGACTGAAACAGACCGAGGTCGATTTCAAATGTCCTTTAAGCCCTCAGGACAAAACAGCGTCTCTCCTTACTTGGTCGTCGCCGACGCCGCCGCGACGATCAAATTCCTTCAGGCCGCATTCGACGCCACGGTGATTCGGACTTTCCCTGACGCGCACGGGAGACTGAGCCATGCGGAGGCGCGTATCGACGACACTGTCGTCATGCTTTCCGATGCGGCGCCGCAGTGGCCAGCGATCGAAGCGCATGTCCACGTCTATGTTCCCTCCGTGGAGGAAACGTATGCGCGCGCGTTGCAGGCTGGCGCGACGTCCATTCAGGCGCCCGTGAAGAAAGACGACGAAGACAAACGTGGCGGCGTCAAGGACGCAGGCGGCACAACCTGGTGGATCGCCACTCGCGTCGAATAGGTCGCTCGTAAAAGAAAAAAGACGCGCCTCCGACGAGGAGGCGCGCCAGGCGGGCCGACCGCTGCCGGCCGTCAGGGAGCCGCTATATTTCAGAAATGGCTGGGTATCCAGGAATTGTCGCCTGCGTCCCACTTGTAGTTGTAGCCGACCGTGAACTGGGTGGCGCGTCCCCAGGCAGTGATTATGGCATTAATATTATAATGGGGAAGAACATTTAGTGGAATTGCGGGAAAAAACGCGCGGCCGACGAAAGGCTCGTTTTCGAAGTAGCTGACCGAATTTTTGAAGTCGTAAATCGCCGCGAAATCGATCGACGAGTTTTGCGTCAGCTGATAGCCGAAGCCGCCGGTGACGGCGTGGGCGCCGATAAGAGGCGCCAGCGCCGCAAGCGTCGCGGAGCGTTTTCTCATCAGCAAGGTCGAGTAGTGGTAGCCCGCGCGCAAGCGCAGCTCGGGCGTGGCGCGCCATTCGGCGCCGAAGGAGACGGAGTCGGTGTCGCGCCAATCAAAGCCGCTGCCGCCAAATGAGCCGAATGACCCGTACCAGATGGGAAAACTCGGATTGCCGGCGGTGGTGGCCGAGTAGAAGATGTGTCTCCAGTCGGCCATCAGGGTAAGGTTGGGCTGCAGGTCATAGGCGACGCCGGCGATCAGCGTCGCCGGAATGTCGAGACTGCCTTGGTCCGCGATAAGTCCCCGATATTTTTCCAGCTTCGACATGAACATCGGCGTCGCGCCGGCGAGGCCAAACCGCAATTCATTCGTCGCGCGCCACTCGACGCCGACGCGGAACCCGCCGCCTACCGACCAGTCATAGGCCATGTCGGAGAAATTGTACATGTTGGACGAGTAGGGAGAGAGGATTTTCAGCCCCTGCGCGTTGAACATCTGGATCGCCAGCGTGGGCGAGAGGCCCAAAGTGATCGGGCCGAATTTTCTCGCGTAGGTGGCGCTGATGAAAGACTGCTGAAGATCCAGCCCCGCCCAGCCGCCGCCGAGCACGCCGCCAAACGAAGGCGAGACCGTGACCACGCCTCCCGGGCCCGTTCTGACCGGCGGCTTGAAATGCCCGAAGTCAGAGGAGGTATTGAGTCCGCCATTGCCGTAAGTGGCGACGCCCCATGCGGACTCGGAGTCGATCGGCTGAACATAGCCGCTGTTTGGCACCGGAAAGAGCGGTCGACCGCTTCTCACGTCGCCGGGCGCCAGGACTGACGGCTGACCGAGGGTCGAATACCCGCGCTCGGGCAGGCTCGCGCCGAGCCCGACCTGAAACTCACGCTCGAGTCCCACAATGCCGGCCGGGTTGATCGACATGGCCATCGCGTCTCGCGAGTCCGCGACGCCGGCGCCGCCCAACGCTCTCTGACGGGGACCATAGCCCGTAAGGAAATAGCCGTCGGCGCCAAAGGCGAGCGAAGACGATGAGACCGTCGCCAGCGCGAAGAGGAAGCTGCGGGAAATCCATCTCTTCATCAGAGGCAAGCCCCCAGGCGAACTGTCTCATAAATTCGCCAGCGGCGAACGTGCGCCTGCTGAGTCAAATTTCGACGCTGTGGGGACTGTTTTACAGATTGCGCGACGCGTCCAGGCTTGGGGCGCAATTATTCCTTTGCATCCAAAGATACCGGCCGCCTGTCTCGTCTTTGCAACACAAGCTTTTTGTCCTTTCAGCCTTTCTGGCGCTGTCACGCCAGTCAAGCTCAAGCGATTGTCTATTTTCGCATCGCTGCAGGCGCCGGATAGAGCAGCCGACGCCAGACTTCAAACCATCCTCCGGCGATCACGGCGAGCGATAGCGCAAGAACGAGTTTTGGCCATGTCGACGGCTCAAAGCGCATAAGCTCCGAGATCAGCGGGATGTAGAGGGCCGCCGCCAG
>JBFXJV010000085.1:0-10448 GCA_050174515.1 Methylocystis sp. | reverse complement strand
GCGAAGGCCGAAATCAACAGTCCGACATAAGTCCAGACCTTGAGCGGAATCGAGGAGAAGGACATCAGCCCGTCGAGCGCGAAACGCGCCAGCCGGGCGAAGTTGAATGTCGACTTTCCGGCCGCGCGTTCGTCGACTTCGAACGGCACCCCGATCGACCTGAAGCCGATCCAGGCGAAAAGGCCCTTATTGAAGCGGGCGCGCTCGCGCATGGTCAGAAGCGCGTCGACCGCCTGCCGGTCAAGGAGACGGAAGTCGCCGGCGCCGGGCGGCAGCCGCACGTCGCCGAATTTTTCCAAAAGGCGGTAGAAGACGCCGGTTAGCGCCACGCGCAGTTTTGGATCGGTCGCGCGATCGATGCGTTGGCCATAGACGTTCTTATAGCCTTCCCGCCATTTTTCGATGAATTTCGCGATGACTTCCGGCGGGTGCTGAAGATCGGCGTCCATGATCACCACCGCCCGTCCTCTGGCGTGATCGAGCCCGGCGGCGATCGCCACCTCCTTGCCGAAATTGCGCGACAGCGACAGGGCGCAATAACGCGGCTCCTTGGCGCAAAGGTCGCGCAGAACGCCCAGGCTCTCGTCGGCCGATCCGTCGTCGACAAAGACGGCCTCGTAGGAGACGTCGCAGGCGCCGAGGGCGGCCTCGATTCTGGCGGTCAGCGGCCGAAGGTTTTGCGCTTCGTTAAAAAGTGGGATGACAAGCGAGACATCCGGGCTGTTCATGGATGGGTTAAACCAATATTTAATGGGGCGGCATAGGGATTATTGCCGGACGCGGAGAGGCAGGCCGATGGCTAAGGAGCAGATTGTTGCGCTGTGCGCGGACGATTATGGCCTGTCTTATGGGGTGAGCGCCGGCATTTTGGAGGCGCTCGACGCGGGAAGAATTACCGCCGTCTCGGCGCTGGTGAACGGTCCTCTGTGGCCTGCGATGGGGTTGGAGCTGGTTCGCCACGGACGAGACGCCGACGTTGGCCTACATTTCAATCTCACCTTGGGGCGACCGCTGTCGTCGATGCCGAAATTCGCGCCCAATGGCGAGTTCCCGCCGCTCCCTCAGGTGGTCCGGATGGCCTATCGCGGGCGGTTGCCGTTGGACGAAATCCGCGTGGAAATTGACCGGCAGTTCGACAGATTTGAAGCCGTTATGGATCGCCCGCCGGACCATGTCGACGGCCATCAGCACATCCACGTCCTTCCCGGCATCAGAACGGCGCTGCTTGACGCCATGGCGGCGCGGAGATTTGACGGCCGAGTCTGGCTACGCGATGCAGGAGACGGCGTGCATCGCATTCTTGCGCGCCGCGCCAACGCCCGCAAAGCGCTCTTCGCGCTTTCGCTGGCCAGCGGTTTTCGCGCGGAGGCGCGCCAGCGCGGGTTCAGCGTCAACGACGGCTTCGCGGGATTTTCGGATTTTCGTCCAGGCTTCGACTACGCGAAAATCTTTCAAAGCTATCTTCGGGCGCCTGGCCGCCGGCATCTCATCATGTGCCATCCAGGCCATGTCGACGAAGACCTGCGAAAGCTCGATCCGGTGACGATCACCCGCGAGCAGGAACTCGCATTCCTTCTGTCGCCCGAACTGCCGAAGATGCTGGAGAGGCGCGGACTGCGTCTGGCCCGCCTGTCGCAGGCGGACAGAAGGCCGCCCCCGGCGCAAGCGGCCGCGGCTCAGTAGATCCCTTCGAAGGAGATCGGCGCCCGTTTCTTGCCGTCCTTGAGATAAATGTCCTTCAGGAACGACGCGCGCCGGCGGTTGAAGTCCTGAAGCCACCAGCCGTCGCCCAGCGGATCGAAGACCGGCGCGTCGGTGCGGCGAAATATGGCGGTTGAGCCAACGAACTCCAGCTTCTCGAACATGCGGTCTTCGCTCAGGAAGTCCGCGAGCCGGCTGATGGTTGGAATATGGATGTCGTCGACGACCAGCAACCCGTCGGTCTTCAGATGCGGATAGAAGTAGTAATATTCGAGATCGGGGAACGGAAAGCCGTGTGGGCCGTCGATCAAGACGAGGTCATAAGGCAGATGATCCTCGTAGCGCGGCAGCGTGAACTGAGTCGGGCCAAAGACGAGGTCGAGGCGATCTGGCCGCGTCGCCGGACAGTTCAGGAAATAGTCGACGCTTGAGTTCTCCTGTCCGCGATCGTCATAGCAGAAGACCTTGTGCCGGTCGGCGATGCGCGACAGAAATATTGTCGACTTTCCGCAGCCCGTTTCGGCCGAGACGATCGAAGTTCCGGTCAGCCGCCGCTCGATGCGCAGCAAGGTGCGCAGCGGCATCGATCCCGCGCTGTGCGCGAAGCCGTGGTCGCGCTCATAGTCGCCGATTTCGGCCGCGAGAGTTTTGTCGCGAGTCGCCTCGGCCCGAAGCGGGCCGGGCATTGACGAGATCGGAGAGCTCCAAAGCCTTCGCCGTGCGCGGCTGATCAGCTTGCGAAGGATGGAAGGCATGGCTCCTGAGGGTTCTTGAGTCTCGGGAGGGGGGTTATAGCAGCGGCGGCGACGCCAAGAAAGCGACCGGCGGTTTTCCGCTTCGATCGCCCGATCGATATGAAATCATCAACTGATTTCAATATCTAAGGCGACGTCGAACGCTGGGGCGGAGTGCGTCAGCGCGCCAACGGAGATGAGATCTACCCCGGTCTTGGCGATCTCGGAGACGTTCGAGAGCGTGACGCCGCCTGAAGCTTCACAGATCATTCGGCCGCCGACGAGCGCGACCGCGCGGCGCAGATCGTCAACCGTCATATTGTCGAGCAGCACGGCGTCCGCTCCCTCGTCGAGAACTTCCCGCAATTGGTCGAGCGTATCGACTTCAATTTCCACTTTCACGAGATGGCCGACATTCGCCTTGGCCGCTCTGAGCGCGGCAGCGACGCCGCCGGCGACGGCGATGTGGTTGTCCTTGATGAGCACGGCGTCGTCGAGGCCGAAGCGGTGATTGACCCCGCCGCCGCAGCGCACGGCGTATTTCTCCATGGCGCGCAGCATCGGCGTGGTCTTGCGCGTATCGCAGATGCGCGCCGACGCGCCGGCGACTGCGTCGACATAGCGTGCGGTGAGCGTGGCGACGCCCGATAGCCGACCAAGAAAATTAAGCGCGACGCGTTCGGCGGAGAGGATTGCGCGAGCCGGGCCGGACACAAGCGCGATCAGCGTTTCCGGCGCAACTCGGTTCCCGTCGGTCGCCTGCGCTTCGAACAGGATGTCCGCGTCCGTCAGCGCGAAGGCGGCGCGCGCCGCCGCAAGTCCGGCGACGACGCCGCGGTCGCGGGTGACGATGGCCGCATGCGCCTCTGCGTTCGCAGGGATGGTCGCCTGCGTCGTGACGTCGCCGACGCGGCCAAAATCTTCGGCGAGCGCGGCGCGCACCGTCTCCTCGACCAACATCGGCGGCAATTCGAAAATCATGCCTCGACCTCGTCGGCGATACGCAGGACGGCGTCGAGCGTATTGAGAGAACGTCGCGCGAGCGCCGTGTCCGGCTGCGGAAAGTCGGAGCGGAAATGCGCGCCGCGGCTCTCGCGCCGCGCCAGCGCCGCCGCCGCGATGATGAGGCTCGTCGTCAGCATGTTATGGGCCTCGACGTCGATCGTGCGCGACATCATCCGGCGGATCGATCGAACCGCGACGGCCAGTCCTGCGCCATTGCGGATCACGCCGACATGCGCGGACATCAGATCGCGCAGCTCCTCGATCACGGCGAAATCGCGATCGCGCGGCGCTGGCTCAATTCGATCCGCCTGCGGCCGCCGCTCGATCGGCGAAAGCAGAGTCGCGCGCACATCCGCGGCGACGCGCGCGCCGAACACGATCGCTTCGAGCAGAGAATTCGACGCGAGGCGGTTCGCGCCGTGAACGCCGGTCGACGCAATTTCCCCGACGGCCCAAAGCCCGTTGAGGCTGGTGCGGCCGCGGGCGTCGGTCCAGACGCCCCCCATATGGTAATGCGCCGCAGGCGCGATCGGGATTAATTGGCGCGACGGGTCGATTCCGGCGCTCATGCAGCTTCCGTAAACGGTGGGAAAGCGCGTTGCGAATTCAGCGCCGACCGCAGATCTGGCGTCAAGGAAAGCGCCATTTCCGGCCTCGATGCTGGCGAAGACTCCCCGCGCGACGATGTCGCGGGGCGCGAGTTCGCCGGCCGGATCGACGTCGAGCAAGAAGCGTCGGCCGTTGCGGTCGACGATCGCCGCGCCTTCGCCCCGGAGAGCTTCCGTCGCGAGCGGCGCGGGATCGGCGTCGATGTCGATCGCCGTAGGGTGAAACTGCACGAATTCCGCATCGGCGATCGCCGCGCCGGCCCGTGCCGCCATGGCGACTCCGATTCCGCGCGCCTCCAGAGGATTGGTGGTGACCCTGTAAAGATGGCCGACTCCTCCGGTGGCGAGGATGAGCGCCGTGCAAGGCGTGTCATGGATCACGCCGAAATTGTCGCGGGCGCGGACGCCGATCGCGCGACCGTCGCGCATCACGATTTCTTGCGCTGAATAGCCTTCGAAGACTTGGATCGACGGGGTTCTGGCGACTTCCTTCGCCAGCGTATCCATGATCGCCCGCCCGGCTGCGTCGCCTTGGACGCGGACGATCCGCCGGCGCGAATGCGCCGCCTCCTGCGACGGGAGGAATCCACCGACGGCCGATCGATCGAAGGGCGTTCCCATCGCCGCCAGGTCTTCGACGCGGGCGCGCGCTTCCTGCGCCATTCCGAGCGCGATGTCGCGTTCCACGATTCCGCCGCCCGCCGCCACCGTGTCATTGGCGTGGTTTTCGGCCGTGTCGCCTTCTTCAACCGCGGCGGCGATGCCGCCCTGCGCCCAAAAGGACGCGCCGCTGTATCCGATCGGCGTCGGCGCGAAAATCGCCACTGGCGTCGGCGCCAGTTTCAGCGCGCAGAACACCCCTGCGAGCCCGCCGCCGACGATGATGATGGAAGGCAAATCCTCGCGCATCGACCGCTAGTCGATCGCGACCGCCGCGAGCCGGGCGAGCGCTCCGGCTTCGCGGGCGACAGCTGCTTCAACAAGCTTGCGCGCGCGCGGGGGCAAGGGAAGGGCGAGCGCCGCCGCATGGCCCTTGGGCGACATTTTGCACAAGGTCTTGCCGAGAATGTCAACGAGCTTGTCGTCGGGGTAATCGCGGTGCTTTTCGAGAAAATCGTCGAAGTAATGTTCGAGAAAGACGATCGCGGCGATATTTTCGAGCGCCTGCGATTGAGGGTCCTTCTTGAGCTGCTCCTTGCGGATCAGCGCGCCGACATGCGCGATCGCCGGCTCGTCAAAGCCATGCGCGCGCATGATGTCGGCGGCGAGATCGGCGTGATGGATGCGGCAGGCGCGCCGCCAGTCGTTGTAGCCGCGACGGCCTTCGTCATAGTCCGCGCGTTCGATCTCCCAGCGGCGCAGATGCTGCGCGCGCGTCGCGATTTTCAGCAGATCCGAGGCGTCGGGATAGAGCGCGGCGAGACGCGCGCTCATGCGCTCGGCATAGACGAGTTCGAAGGCTCGGCCGCCGATCTGGCGAGGATCATCGGCATTGGCGGCGTCGATGGCCGCAATCGTCGCATCGAGCGCCGGCATGGTCCGCCCTGTTCAAGAGAGGTCGAAGCGGTCCGCAGTCTAGCTCAGATCGATCATCCGTTGCACGCTGCGGCGCGCGCGCGCGGCGATTGCGGGATCGACGGTGACTTCTTCGCGGACGTAAAGCAGGCTGTCGAGGATTTTCGGCAGGGTGATCCGCTTCATATGCGGGCAGAAGTTGCAAGGCCGCACGAATTCGACATCGGGGGTTTCGGCGGCGACATTGTCGGCCATCGAGCATTCGGTGACGAGCAGCACGCGGGCCGGCTTCCTGCTGCGCACGAAGTCGATCATCGCCGCCGTCGAGCCGGCGAAATCCGCGACCTCGACCACTTCGCGCGGACATTCCGGATGCGCCAGCACCTGCACGCCGGGGTGATCGGCGCGATAATTATTGATTTCTTCGGCGGTGAAGCGCTCATGCACTTCGCAGGCGCCATGCCAGGCGATGATCTTCACCTTCGTCTGCGCGGCGACGTTCTGCGCCAGATAGCGGTCCGGGACCATGATCACGCGATCGGCGCCGAGGCTCTCGACGACTTTGACCGCGTTCGACGAGGTGCAGCAGATGTCCACTTCGGCCTTTACGTCGGCCGATGTGTTCACATAGGCGACGACGGGTACGCCGGGATATTGCTTGCGCAACGCGCGCACGTCGGCGCCGGTGATCGACTCGGCGAGCGAGCAGCCGGCTTTGAGGTCCGGCATGAGCACGACCTTGTCCGGATTAAGCAGCTTCGACGTTTCGGCCATGAAATGCACGCCGCCCTGGACGATGATCTCGGCGTCGGATTTCGCGGCGAGTTTGGCGAGCTGCAGGCTGTCGCCGATATGATCGGCGACGCAATGGTAGATTTCCGGCGTCATGTAATTGTGCGCGAGGATGGTGGCGTTGCGCACATGTTTGAGATCGTTGATCGCCTTCACATAAGGAGCGTGAAACGGCCATTCGACAGGCGGCATGACTCTCGCCACGCGTTCATAAAGATGCGCGGTCGCGGCCTCTACCTCGGGAGTCCATTCCAGAACGGGGCGGGGCAGGATCGCAAAACGCCCGTTCGGGCCGACGCCAAGCGCGTTCACAGGAGGCTCGCGCAAGGAGTTCGACCCGCCGCGCATTTCGCTGATCAGTTGAGTCATCGTCCAAAGCCTCCTACTTATACTCAAACTGAGTATAAGTAGCCCCCATAAAATCTCCGAGACGGGGTCCCGCCCGGAGCGCTCAAGATTTCAAGACTAAGCTGCGGATAGGAATCTCGCAACCCTCGTTGCGCATGACATGTGCTCGGCGCGAGCATATGTCAAGTGAAAGACCGGGGACGGCCGGCATCCGGCTTGGCGGCGAGGGACGCTTCCGGCGACGGGCAAAGCTGCTATAGACGGCGCATGCAAACAGGGACGACGCAGGCTTCTTTCCCGCACCGGCACCTTCTCGGCATTGAAGGACTGACCCGTCCCGACATTGAGACTCTCCTCGACATGGCCGAGGAGGCGGTCGAAGTGTCCCGCCGGGTCGACAAGAAGCGCTCGAACTTGCGCGGGCGAACGCAAATCAATCTGTTCTACGAACCCTCGACCCGCACGCAGGCGTCCTTCGAGATCGCCGGCAAGCGTCTGGGCGCCGACGTGATGAACATGTCGGTGGCGCGCTCCTCGGAATCGAAAGGCGAGACGCTGATCGACACGGCGGTGACGCTCAACGCGATGCGGCCGGACATCATCGTCGTTCGCCATGCGCACGCCGGCGCCGTCCATCTTCTGGCGCGGAAGGTCGACTGTTCGGTGGTCAACGCCGGCGACGGCGCGCACGAACATCCGACGCAGGCGCTTCTCGACGCGCTGACGATCAGGCGCAACAAGGGCCGCATCGAAGGGCTGACGGTGGCGATTTGCGGCGATATTCTCCATTCCCGCGTCGCTCGGTCTAACATTCTGCTGCTCGGCGCGCTCGGCGCCCTGGTGCGGGTGATCGGGCCCTCGACGCTCGTGCCGGACAGTCTTTCGCGGCTCGGCGTCGACGTGTTTCACGACATGCGGCGCGGGCTTGACGGCGCCGACATCGTCATGATGCTGCGGCTTCAGCGCGAACGCATGGCCGGCGCGCTGACCCCGAGCGCCCGCGAATATTTCCATTTCTTCGGACTGGATGAGGAGAAGCTCGCCTGCGCCGCGCCGGATGCGCTGGTGATGCATCCGGGGCCGATGAACCGCGGCGTCGAGATCGACACCAACGTCGCCGACAGCGCGCGCTCGCTCATTCGCGAACAGGTCGAGATGGGGGTCGCGGTGCGGATGGCGGTGCTGGAAGCGCTCGCACAGCATCTGCCGAATGTGTAAGCTTGCCAAAAATCAAATGATCCAAGGGGAGTAAGATGGTCAAGCTCGTCCGCTTCGTAGGACTCATCATTCAGTCGATCCTGATCGAGTTCTTGCACGTCTTCGGGCTTGTCGCTTTCCTTATCGCGGCGGCGCTCGGCTATTTCCGGCTGCCGTCCTGGCTCGTGCCGATCGTCGGCATCATCTGCGGCATCTTCGCCGACAAGTTCATCGATCAGAGAGAAGTCATCGCGCTTCTCGAACGGGCGGCGTCCGCCAACCAGCGCGGCGGTTTCCTGGTGATCGTCTATATCGTGATCGTCGCAGTCGGCTATGTCGTCGGCGCCTATGCGCGACAGACGCTGCATCGCCGTAAGATCGCTCAGGCGGCCCCGCGCCCTGCGACGAAGCCGAGCCCCGCGCCGAAGCCACAGCAAAAGCGCAACAGAGGCGGATCGTCGAAATCCTGAAGGACTGCGCCGCCCGCTCGCGCGGCGCCGACTCCTTACAGCCCCTCGAAGAGCGCCGTCGAAAGATAGCGTTCGGCGAAGGAGGGGATGATCAGGACGATATTCTTGCCGGCGGCTTCGGGGCGGCCGGCGATCTCCAGCGCGGCGGCGACCGCGGCGCCCGACGAGATGCCGACCGGAATGCCTTCCACCCTGGCTAGGAGACGCGCCGTCTCGAACGCCGTCTGATTGCCGATGGTCACGATTTCGTCGATGACGCTGCGATCGAGAATTGGCGGCACGAAGCCGGCGCCGATGCCCTGAATCTTATGCGGACCGGGCGGCCGTCCCGAAAGCACCGCCGAATCTTCCGGCTCCACGGCGACGACGCGCAGGCCGGGCCGGCGCGCCTTGAGCGCCTGGCCGACGCCGGTGATCGTTCCGCCAGTGCCAACGCCGGAAACGAAATAGTCGACTTCGCCATTGGCGTCGTTCCAGATTTCCTCGGCCGTCGTGGCGCGGTGAATCTCGGGATTGGCGGGGTTCTCGAACTGCTGCGGGATGATCGCGTCCGGATTCTCGGCGGCGAGCTCATTGGCCTTGGCGAGCGCGCCCTTCATGCCCTGCGAGGCCGGCGTGAGCACCAGTTCGGCGCCGAGCAGCGCCAGCATCTTGCGCCGCTCGAGCGACATCGACTCCGGCATGACGAGGATCAGCCGATAGCCGCGCGCCGCCGCGACGAAGGCCAGCGCGATCCCGGTGTTGCCCGACGTCGGTTCGATCAACACGGATTTGCCGGGCGCGATCCTGCCGCTGTTCTCAAGCGACTCGATCATGCTGACGCCGATACGATCCTTGACGCTCGCGATCGGATTAAAGAATTCGAGCTTGGCGAGAAGATTCGCCTCCACGCCGCGCTCCCGCGCCAGCCGGTCCAGCCGAACAAGCGGCGTGTCGCCGATCGTTTGGGTGATTGAATCATATATTCGGCCTCGGCCGGGTTTCGTCGGCGGGGTGAATGTCGGCGCTGGCTGCAACATGTCGAACTCCTGAAGGAAACCGGGACTAGATCGAGAGTTTGAGTCCGACAAAGGCCATCACGCTGGCCAGCGCCGGGCGCAAATAGCGATCCGGAACGCGGGCGGCCAGATGGGCGCCAATGGCGATTCCAGGAATTGAGCCGACCAGCAGCGAGAGCAGCAGCAGCCAGTCGACGCCGCCCATCAGCCAATGCCCAAAGCCGGCGATCAGAGTCAGCGGCACCGCGTGGGCGATGTCGGAGCCGACGAGGCGCGCAGTCGGCGTATGCGAATATAGGGCCAGCAGCACGGTCATGCCGATCGCTCCCGCGCCGACTGAGGAAATCGAAACCAGGACGCCAAGAAAGGCGCCAAGCGTCACGGTCAGGCCGAGCAGGCGCTTGTCGTTCATGTCGCCGACGTGTTTCGCGATATGATCCAGTAGCCACCGACGAAAGAAGATCGAGGCGGCGGTGAGCAGAAGGGCGAATCCCAGAGCCGAAGTGATCAGGCCATCGGCCGCGTGACCGCCCGATTTGCCGAGCCAGGAGAGCAGAACGAGGCTCGCGACGGTCGCCGGCACGCTGCCATAGGCCAGCCGCCGCGTAATGCGCCAATCGACCGTGCCATGCAGCGCGTGAACCAGCGTGCCATTGGTCTTGGTGAGGGCGGCATAGAGCAGGTCGGTGCCGACGGCTGTGGACGGGACCACGCCGAACACGAGCACCAAGAGCGGCGTCATCAGCGCGCCGCCGCCGACGCCGGTGAATCCCACAAGCGCGCCAACGGCGAAGCCGGAAATGGAATAGAGCGGATTGATTGCGCTCAATGCGTCGAAAATTGCCGCCATTTCCCTTTTCCTGAGGAGATCCAAATCATACCCTATAAAATGGGTCGACTTTGTCAATTCGAGCCAGTGGCTCGTTCCGTCCCCAATTATAGAAAACCTGCAGACTTGCAGTAGAATGCCGGAGAGGCAGGCAATCCGGGCGATCGCCGCCGACCCCAAAGGCCGAGAGGATGCTGACGAAAAAAGCCAAATACGGTCTCAAGGCCATGGTTCATCTGGCCGGAGTGCCG
>JBFXJV010000084.1:0-10473 GCA_050174515.1 Methylocystis sp. | reverse complement strand
GCGAATATCTCGTCAAGGCGTTCCGCGAACAGGGCCATGTCGCCGAACATGCCGCGGACGGGCTCGCCGGTTATGGCCGCGCCGGCGAAGGCGACTATGACGTGCTCATCGTCGACAGGATGCTGCCCAAGATGGACGGGCTGTCGCTGATCTCGGGCCTGCGCGAGCAAGGCGTCGAAACGCCGGCGCTCATTCTTTCCGCGCTTGGTCAGGTGGACGACCGCGTAAAGGGACTGCGCGCCGGCGGCGACGACTATCTGCCGAAGCCCTATTCCTTCTCCGAACTGCTGGCACGCGTCGAAGCCCTGGCCCGCCGTCGCGTCGGCTCCAAGGGCGAAGAAACTCAATACCGAGTCGGCGATCTGGAGCTCGATCGCCTATCGCACAAAGTGACCGTCGGCGGTCAGGAAGTGGCGCTTCAGCCCCGCGAGTTTCGGCTGCTCGAATATCTGATGAAACACGCCGGCCAGGTGGTGACCCGCACCATGCTGCTCGAGAATGTCTGGGACTATCATTTCGATCCGCAGACCAACGTCATCGACGTCCATATTTCGCGTTTGCGCTCCAAGATCGACAAGGGTCGCGAAAACCCGCTTCTGCACACGATCCGCGGGGCCGGATATATGATCCGTGACGGCGCTCGGTAAGCTTCTCCGCACGACGGCGTTCAAACTGTCGATCGCCTATCTTGTTCTGTTCTCGATCGGCGCGGGGCTGGTGCTCACGCGCGTCGGCGCCCGCGTCAAGGAAGTGCTCGACGAGCAGATCGAGCAGACCGTGGACGCCGAAATCAGAGCGCTCTCCGAACAATATTCGCAAGGCGGCCTTCGTCAGCTCGCCAATGCGGTCGAGCGCCGCGTGCGCGCCCCAGGCGGTTCGCTCTATCTGCTTTCGAGTCATTCCGGAGACGTCATCGTCGGCAATATCGAGACTCCGGCGTTCACGCCTTCGGGCGGCAAGGCGCTCGTCGAGACGACCTATGAGCGGCGTGGCGAGCCCGGGGTCAAGCATCCGGCGCTGCTGCGGCTGTTTCTGCTGCCGGGCGGCTTTCGCCTGCTCATCGGCCACGATATCGAAGATCATGAGGTGCTGCGCGGCATCCTGCGCAGCGCGCTCGGCGTTTCGCTGTTCTGGCTCGTCCTTGTCGGCTCGCTTGGCGGCCTGTTCGTTTCATATCGCATGCTCGAGCGCGTCGACGTGATGTCGGCCTCGGCGCGCCGCATCATGGCGGGCGACATGCATGAGCGTCTTGCGGTTTCGGGCGCCGGCGACGAACTCGACCGGCTGGCGGAAAATTTCAATGCGATGCTCGCGCGCATCAGTGAACTGATGGCCGGCTTGCGCGAAGTGTCCGACAATATCGCGCATGACCTCAAGACGCCGCTCACCCGCCTGCGCAACCGCGCCGAGGCCGCCTTGCGGGGGGGCTCCGATGATCGCGAGCATCGCGAGGCGCTCGCCGCAGTGATCGAAGAGTCCGACAATCTGATCGGCGTGTTCAACGCCCTGTTGATGATCGCGCGCGCCGAGGCCGGCTATTCGAGCGACCACATGGCCGCCTTCGACGCCGACTCCGTCGTGCGCGACATCGTCGAAATGTACGAGCCGGTCGCGGAAGAGGAGGGCGTGCGTCTCGACCTCACGGCGCAGGACGGACTAAAGATCACGGGCAGCCGCGAACTGCTCGGGCAGGCGCTCGTGAACCTTGTCGACAATGCGCTGAAATATGGCGCGGTGGGCGACGATCCGCGCATCGCCGTCGACGCGCGGCGCGTCGGCGATCGCGTGGAGATCGTCGTCTCCGATCGCGGTCCAGGGATTGCGCCGTCGGATCGCGAGCGCGTCGTCGGGCGTTTCGTGCGGCTCGAGAATTCGCGGTCGCGGCCGGGCTCGGGTCTGGGACTGTCGCTCGCCGCGGCGGTCGCGCGTATGCATCACGGCGCGTTGCGCATCGAAGACAATGCGCCCGGTTTGCGCGTCGTGCTCTCCTTGCCGGCGATGCGGATCACCGCAGGTCCGCCGGCGCGCGTCGAGCGCGCATAATGCGATATTTTTCCTGACGCGCCCGGCGGCTCGGTCGCGCGCGTCTTTAACCGGGTCACCGTCGCCGAGGCGGCCGGCAGCCGCATCATGACAATCGTGCCTTCGCCAAGACGCGAGCGGAAGCGCAGCGCGCCGCCATGCAATTCGATGAGAGCGCGGGCGATGGCGAGGCCGAGCCCGGAGCCGCGCATGCCGTTTTCGATCAAATTCGCGCATTGCTCAAAGGGCTTGCCGAGCTTGGGAATGGCGCATGGATCGACGCCGCGTCCGGAATCTTCGACATAGACATCGATCGCGCCGCTATGCGCGCGCGCGCGCACCCGCACCACTTGTCCCCTGTCGCTGAATTTCACCGCGTTGGACAGAAAGATGCTGAGCGTCTTGACGATCGCGGCCTCGTCGCCGACGCAGCGCAGATTGTCGGCGGCGTCCGCGACGATCTCGATGTCCTTGAGCGCGGCGCGCGCGCGCCAGGCGGCGACGGCCTTGCGGATCGCCTCAGCGACATTGATTTCGCGTTCGGCGAGCCGCACAAGGCCCGCTTCGAGGCGCGACATGTCGAGAATGTCGGACAGCACCTCGTTGAGATAGGCGCCGCCCTGGCGTATGCCGCTGCAATATTCCAGATATTTCGGCGAGCCGAGCGCGCCGAAGGGCTCCGCCTCCATCATCTCCGAAAAGCCGATGATGGCGTTGAGCGGCGTGCGCAGCTCGTGGCTCATGTTGGCGAGGAATTCCGATTTCGCGACGTAGGCGGCTTCCGCTTCCGCCTTCTGGTGATGATATTTCTCGGCGAGCGTCGCGAGCTGCTGCGCCTGCATTTCGAGCGTCTGCCGAGAATGGGTGAGATCGGCGACGCTCGCAGTGAGGCGGCGCTCCGACTCGCGCAGCTTTTCCTCATTGCGCTTGAGCGCGGTGATGTCGGCGCCCACCGACACATAGCCGCCGTCCTTGGTGCGGCGCTCGTTGATCTGAAGCCAGCGCCCGTCGACAAGCTGCGCCTCATAGGTGCGAGCGTCGGGCGACAGGCCGTCGGGCGGGGCGATCTCGGTTCTCGTCAGCGTCGCCGTGGCGCAGCTCATGATCTGCCTATAGCTCGCGCCGGGCGTCGCAACGTCGGTCGGAACGCCATGCAGAGCCAGAAATTTCGAGTTGCAGGTGACCAGGCGGTTCTTGGCGTCCCACAGCACGAATGCTTCCGAGATGGCGTCGATGGCGTCGCGCAGGCGCAAATTGGCGATCTTCGTATATTCGGCGAGCGCGCGCTGCTCGGAAATGTCGACGGCGATGCCAACGAGATGCTTGCCGGCTTCGCGGCCTTCCTCGACGATCTGCGCCCGCGCGCGCAGCCAGATCCATTCGCCGTCGGCGTTCTTCAACCGGAATTCATGATCGACGCTGTTGGCGCGCGAGCACGCCAACATGTCGGCGATCGTTTCGAAGTCGCCGTCGTCGGGATGGAGCATGCCGCTCAATTCCGCGAAGGAGAGAAAGCGACGCTCGGCGGTCAGCCCCAGCATTTCATACATGGAGTCAGACCAATAGATACGGCCGCGGGCGATATCCCACTCCCAAAGGCCGCAGCGCCCGCGTGAAAGCGCCGCCTCAAGGCGCCGGCGGATCAGCGCATTGGCGCGTTCGACCTCCTGACGACGGCGAGTCTGGCGGAAATAGGCGAAGACGATGAGCAGCAGCAGCAATGTGGCGCCGGCGAATATCAGGGCATAGCGCGACGCGACGGCGCGCCACTCGCCGAGCACATTTTCGACCGGATAGATCATCGCCACCTTTCCGAAGGGCGTCGGCAGCTTCCTCACGCTCACCAGCGCTGGAACGCCCTCGGGCAAGGTGACGCGCATCACGCCGGCGTTATCGGCGAAGTCGACAAGCGCCGGTTCGGCGCCGAGCGCCTGCGAGAGCGTCAGCTCGTTGGACGGAATTGGGGGGTAAGCGGCGGCGATCCGTCCGCGCTCATCGGTCACCAGAATGCGTCGGCCGCGCGAAAGCGCGCCCTGCGGCACAAGCTGATCAAGCGGCGCGGCGAACGGCTGTTGCGCATTCGCCGTCAGCTTGTCGCGCAAGTCGAACGAGACGGCGCGCACGAAAAGCTCAAGGTCGTCGACGGCCTGCTCGACCAGCCGATCCTGCATCGCGCCGGTCAGCGACACGGCGAAGGCGGCGAGAAAAAGCACGCAAACTGCGCAGGCGGCAAGCGCCAAGGGGCGCAACCAGGCGAAATCCTTCAGCCCCTTTGCGGCGCCATCCTCGTCGAACCGATACGCGCCCCACACCGTATGGGCGTGAGTCTTCGCGTGGGCAGCGGGAGCGCGCCTCATCAAGAGCCTCCGAAATGATTGTGATGCAAACGCGGCTTTACGCCCGAATCACCTTCATTCGAATCTCTCGAGACGCAATTGTCCAGACCTTAACGCAAAGTTAACGAAACTTTTTTCGATGGCCTCAGCCGAGCGCCCGCGTGGCGATGTCGCGCAGGTCCGCCGAGAGGTTTTCCTGCGCGACGATATGCTTGAGCCGAGCCTCGATCAGGTCGCGTCGTCGCAACTCCATCGTCCGCCAGGAACGCAACGCCGAGAGCAGCCGCGCCGCCAGTTGCGGATTCTTCGGGTCGACTTGAAGAACGACGCTTGTCAGCAGATCGTATCCCGATCCGTCCAGCGCGTGAAAGCGGGTGAGATTGCCGTTGGCGAAGGCGCCGATCAGCGCGCGCACGCGATTGGGATTGGCGATCGAGAATTCGGGATGGCTCATCAGGCTCAACACGCGCTGCGTCGTCGCTTCTTCCGGAATCATCGCCTGCAGGGAGAACCATTTGTCGATCACAAGCGCGTCGCCGGCGTATTGCGCATAGAAGCGGGCGAAGGCCTCTTCGCGCGCATGGCCGCCGAGAAGCGCCAATGTCGCGAGCGCGGCGAGCTTGTCGGTCATATTCCCCGCAGCCTCGAATTGCGCCATGGCCAGCGCACGCCCTCGTTCAGGGTCGCCGCCGGCAAGGAGGTCGAGCGCCATATTGCGCAGGGCGCGCCGGCCTGCGCTGGCGGCGTCCGGCGCATAGGCGCCTTCGTCGGCGAAGCGCGCATAGATCGCGTCAAGCTCCGAAGCGAGCGACCTGCCGATTTCGGCGCGAAGCGCCATGCGCGCGTCAAACAGAACGTCGGGATCGACGTCGGTCGCCTTTTCGCGCGCGAGGTCGATGTCCGATGGCAGCGACAGGGCTTGCGCGACAAGCGCCGGATCGTCCTCCGCCTTGGCCAGCAGCGATCGCAGCGCCTCGCCGAGCCCCTTCGCATCGAGCGCGCCGGTTTCGAGGCGGTCGAAAATCGCCCGCAGGGCGAGGCCCTGCGCCGCCTGCCAGCGATTGAAAGGGTCGTCGTCGAAGGCGAGCAAGCGCTCGAGGTCCTCGCTCGCGGGCGCAGGCTCGAGGCGCACGGGCGCGGAAAAGCCGCGCAGAAGCGATACGACCGGCCGCGACGGGACCTCGCGAAATCGAATGACGCGCTCGGCGGCGTCGAGTTCGATCAGGCCGCGGGCAAGTTCGGTCGGGGTTGCGTCATCGCTGACGAGATCGAGCTTTTGGCCGTTCTCGCCAAAGAGCGCGAGCGCGATCGGAATGACGACGGGCTTCTTCTCGCTTTGGCCCGGCGTCGGCGCCGTCTCCTGACGGAATTTCAATGTGAAGGTCTTGGCGATGGCGTCATAGTCGCCTGAAGTCGTGACGACGGGGGTGCCCGCCTGACTGTACCAAAGCGCGAAATGAGTAAGATCGCGGCCCGACGCGGCGGCGAAGCAGGAAAGAAAATCTTCGACTGTCGCGGCCGTTCCGTCGAAGCGTTCGAAATAGAGATCCATGCCCTGACGGAAGGTTTCCTCGCCGATCAATACGCGCAGCATGCGGATAATTTCCGCGCCCTTCTCGTAAACCGTCGCCGTGTAGAAATTGTTGATCTCGTGATAGAGGTCCGGACGCACGGGATGCGCGAGCGGACCCGCATCTTCAGGGAATTGAGCGAGACGCAGGCCGCGCACGTCGCCAATTCTCTCCACGGCGCGCGAACGCATGTCGGCGGAAAACTCCTGGTCGCGGAAAACCGTCAATCCTTCTTTCAAGCAAAGCTGGAACCAGTCGCGGCAGGTAATGCGATTGCCGGTCCAATTGTGGAAATATTCATGGGCGATGACGCCTTCGATGCCGGCGTAATCGCCGTCGGTCGCGGTGTCGGCGGAGGCGAGCACATATTTGTCGTTGAAGATGTTGAGCCCTTTGTTCTCCATCGCGCCCATGTTGAAGTCCGAGTCGGCGACGATGTTGAATACGTCGAGATCATATTCGCGGCCGAATTTCTCCTCGTCCCAGCGCATCGAGCGCTTGAGCGCGTCCATCGCATAGCCGGCGCGCGCTTCCTTGCCATGCTCGACATAGATTGCGAGATCGACGTCGCGTCCCGACATCGTGGCGAATTTATCGCGCACGACGCCGAGGTCGCCGCCGACGAGCGCGAAGAGATAAGAGGGCTTACGGAAAGGATCGCGCCAAATCGCGTAGTGGCGATCGGTTCCGGCGATGTCGCCATGCTCCACGGGATTGCCGTTCGACAGCAGGATCGGCGCTTCGCGCTTCTCGGCTTCGACGCGCGTCGTATAGACGCTCAACACATCCGGCCTGTCGAGAAAATAGGTGATGCGGCGAAAGCCTTCCGCCTCGCATTGCGTGCAATAGGCGGAGCCGGAACGATAGAGGCCGGAAAGCTGCGTATTGCCGCTCGGATTGATTTCGGTCTCGATTTCGAGCGTGAAGGGCGCGTCGGGAACCTTGGCGAGAGTCAAACGATCGGGCGTCGATTCAAAGTCGCCAGGGCCAAGCGTCGCGCCGTCGAGCTTGACGCCATGCAGGGTCAGATCGTCGCCGTCGAGCGCGAGCGGCGCGTCGGGATCGCCGGCTGGATTGCGGCGCAACGCCAAGCGCGCCACGACTCGCGTATTCGTCGGATGCAGCTTGAAATCGAGTTCGACCGAATCGATTGCGAAATCGGCAGGACGGTAATCGGCGAGCCGAATGGCGGCGGTCGAAGGATGACGCATCTGATCCTCAGGTTTTAGAGCCACGTTTCTGCCGTGATTATAGAACCGGCTTCGTCATTTGCGACCGAAAGACGCGCCTGAAAGAACGCGCGCTGCGGGTTTTTTTAGGAAAATCTCCGCCAAATGGCGGAATTGCCTTGAGCAAGTCGAAGCGTCCGGGCTAAATCAAGGCCGTTGCGGCGCCGGCAGATCAGTTTGGCGCCCGCCGCGCGCGTGGGCTTCGGCGTGCGCCGCATCGTCTCTGGAACGACGCCGATGGCTTCGAACGCGCAAAAGCGCTGACGGCGCGCAAAGCTAAGGTTCAAGATCAATCACATGCGGCGAATGCTTGCTCTTTTCCTTCGCGTTTTCGCTATTGGCGGCCTTCTGAGCTTCAGCGCCGACGCTGCGCAGGACGCGCCCGCCGAGCGTCAGAAGAACCCTCAGCCGATCCTCGTGAAGATCACCGAGGACCAGATGCGCGTCGCCGGCGTCGAAACTCAGCCCGTCGAGTCGGAGTCGGGGATGGGCGAGCTTGTCGTGCCCGGCGTCGTCGCCGTGCCCCCGCAGCAGCTGCGCATTGTCGCGACGCCGGCGGCCGGCCTTGTCGAGACTCTGCTGGTCGCGGTCGATCAGGACGTGAAGCAGGGCGCGCCGATCGCCACACTGAAATCATCCGAGCTCGTCGAGGCGCAGCGCGCCTTTCTACACGCCGTTTCGGATGCGAATCTCGCGGCCGAGAAGCTGCGGCGCGACGAGCAATTATTCAAAGAGCACATCATCGCCGAGCGCCGGTTGCTCGTGACGCGGGCCGAAGCCATTCAGGCGCGCTCGTCGCTCGACGAGCGGCGGCAGATTCTCGCGCTCGCGGGGATGACTGCTGAGGAGATCAACGCGCTTCAGCGCGACCGAAAACTTGCAAGCTCGCTCGTCGTGCGCGCGCCGATCTCCGGAACCATTCTCCAGCGCCACGGAACGACGGGCGAGCGCGTGCAGGCTTCGGCGCCGCTCGTCACCATTGCGCGGCTTGATCCGATCTGGGTCAATCTGCAGGTGCCGCTTGGCCGCGCCGCCGCGCTCGTCCATGTCGATCGCGTGCACTTGCCGTCGGCGGGAGTCGACGGCAAGCTCATTCGCATCGGCCGCACCGTCGACGCGGCGACGCAATCGGTCACGGCCGTGGCGGAGTTTCGAACCGGACGCAGCTTGCTGCGTCCTGGCCAGGCGGTGCAGGCGATCATGCGCGTTACCGGCGACGGCATGACGCAATGGCGCGTTTCCGCCGATGCGCTGGTGAACTTCAAAAACCACGATTGGGTGTTTGTGCGCGCGCCCGAAGGCTTTGTCGCGACGCCCGTCAAGCTGCTTTCCGAAACGCCCCAATACGCGTCGGTGCAGGGCGCGCTTAAAGTCGGCGCGCGCGTGGCGACGCGCGGCCTGCTGACCTTGCTGGCTGAACTCGCCGAAGCCGAAAGGTGACGACAGGCAATGCTTGAACGGCTGATCCGCGCCGCGCTTCAACAGCGGCTGCTCGTCTTTCTCGGCGCGCTCGGCCTCGCCGCCTGGGGAGCGGTCAGCTATTTCAAGCTACCGATCGACGCTTTTCCGGATGTCGCGCCGGTGCAGGTGCTGGTCGCGATGCGCGCGCCGGGCCTCACGCCAGAGGAACTCGAGTCGCGCGTCACCGTGCCGATTGAACTCGCCGCGAAGGGCATTCCCAATCTCGTCCGAATGCGCTCGGTAACGCGTTATTCGGTGACGCTGATCACCTTCGAGTTTTCTGAAGGCACGGATATTTACTGGGCGCGCGTCCAGGTCAATGAGCGTCTGGCGCAGGCGCAGAACCAGTTGCCGGACGGGGTTTCCGGCGGTCTCGCGCCGATCGTCACGCCGCTCGGCGAAATGCTGATGTTCACCATCGTCGGAGGCGATCTCACGCCGACCGAGCAACGCACGCTGCTCGACTGGACGATACGTCCCGCCATCCGCGGTCTGCCGGGCGTCGCCGATCTCAATGTGCTCGGCGGTTTCGTGCGCACCTTCGAAGTCGCGCCTTCGCCTGCCGCCATGGCGTCTCGCGGCGTCACCGTGGAAACGCTCCATTCTGCGCTGTCCAACAACAACAAGAACGATGGCGCGGGGCGCGTGCGCGACGGCGAGGAAGCGCTGCTGGTGCGCGCCGAGGGCCGCCTGCGCACGCTCGAGGACATCCGCTCCGTCGTGATCGCCGCGCGGGACACGGGCATTGTGCGCGTCGGAGACGTGGCCGAAGTGCGCAACGGCGCGCTACCGCGCAACGGCGTCGTCGTGCGCAACGGCGAGGGCGAAGCGGTATGGGGCCTGGTTCTCGGCCTTCGCGGCGCCGACGCGCGGATGGTGGTCAATGGCGTGAAGGCGCGGCTCGCCGAAATCGAGCCGACCCTGCCGAACGGCGCCAAGATCGAAATCTTCTACGATCGCAGCGAATTGATCGGCAAGGCGGTCTGGACCGTGCAGAAAGTGCTGATCGAGGCGATCGTTCTTGTCGTCCTTCTGCTCGCCGTGTTTCTCGGCAACCTCCGGGCGGCGGTCGTCGTGTCGCTCATTCTGCCGCTTGCCGCGCTCTCGACATTCGGCATCATGCGCTGGTGGGGTCTTTCGGCGAACATCATGTCGCTCGGCGGCCTCGCGATCGCCATCGGACTTCTGGTCGATTGCGCCGTCGTCGTCGTCGAGAACGTCGAACATCGCATGGCGCATGCGCATGACGCCAGCCTCTCGGACCGCATTTTCATGACGTTTGAGGCGACTCGCGAGGTCGCGGCGCCGCTGACGTCAGGCGTCGTCATCATCGTCACCGTGTTCCTGCCGCTGCTCTCTTTAGAAGGTCTAGAGGGGCGCCTGTTCGCGCCGGTGGCGCTGACCATCGCTTTCGCGCTCGGATCGGCGCTTGTGCTGTCGCTTACCGTCGTGCCGGCGCTCAGCGCGACATTGTTGATGCCGGGTCATGCAGACGAGCCCTGGCTCGTGCGCAAGATCGCGGCGATCTATGAACCGCTGCTCAGGCGTTCGCTTGATCGGCCGATGATCGTCGGCGCCACGGCTCTCATTGGGCTCGTCATCGCCGTCACCGCTTATGCGCGCCTCGGCCAGACCTTCATGCCGGTGATGAATGAGGGCACGCCGGTCATCACCGTTCGCAAACATCCCACGATCAGCGTCAATATGGCCGCGGAAACCGACATGCGCATTCAGCGCGCGATCATGGAGCGCGTGCCGGAAGTCAAGGGAATGATGGCGCGCGCCGGAGCCGATGAACTTGGCATCGATCCGGTCGGCCTCAACGACACCGATAATTTCCTCACCCTGGCGCCG
>JBFXJV010000083.1:0-10562 GCA_050174515.1 Methylocystis sp. | reverse complement strand
CAGCGGCGCGGTCGTAATGCATATGGGCGCGCGACTGCGCCGACAGGACGACGGCCCCGGGAACGGTGCCGAAGCCGGCGTCGATATATTTGGCGATGGCCTTGGCGCGCTTTTCGTCGAGCAGGCGCTGGAAGCCCTCGATCGGATTTTCGACGCGCGGCTCGACGACGCAGGTCTCGGCGAGCAGGCTGCTAGGCAGCACCAGCGCGTAAAAACGGTGCCTGCCCTGCGTGACGAGCTGCGCCGGAACGCTGACTGAATCTTTGCCGGCGGCGAAAGCGGAGGAACTGCGATCGTCGGCGCCTTCGCTCGCCAAGGGGGCGGAGTCGGCGATGTCGCCGAGCGTATCCCGATCCATGTTCTGATCCCTCGAAAGCGCGAACTTTTGACAGCGTCCGCGACAGCTGACTCGACGAATCGACCGGCACTCGTGCGAGAACGCTAAGCGGGAAAAGAGTCAAGAGCAAGACGGGGCGTGGGAAGAGGGTCGATTTGATTTCCGCTGAGCGCCAAAAGCGGTCATGAGAACGTCTGCTGCATGGCCCCGAACTCCCAACGGAAGCGTTCCCGCCAAAGGAACCGGCGCTTGCCTGCGAGGCGGCGGGTTGGAGCGGGAGATGATCGTATGTTTGCTCTTATGCGGCAGGATCACCGCCGGACGCTGTCGCATCCGCCGTCCTGACTCGCCCTGCCGCAACATCGTCGCCCCAGCCGCCAGGAAAGGTTCGGCTCAAGGACCAGAGGCATCGCATCGGCGGGGGCGAAGCGGTCATCCGGCAAGCGTTGCGTTATCGTCGCGCGCGTTGAATGGAACCCATTGCTCGCGCCCCTCCATGACTTATATCTTAATCAACGTTCGCTGGCTAAGACGGCAGTGTGTCGCGCAAGGCGATTTGATCCGCTATCAATGGGTTACAGCCGACGGACAGGGCGCCTCAGCCGAGTAATTGAAGCGCGGAGCGCCGCCGTCGACGCGTATCCCGAGAGCGCAACACGCGAGGCCGCCGAGTGAACGTTTCCGCGCCCTTTATCAAACGGCCGGTCGCGACGACGCTGTTGGCGAGCGCGCTCTTCCTGTTAGGCGCCGTCGCTTATTTTTTCTTGCCGGTGGCGAGCCTGCCGGCCGTCGATCTTCCGATCATCGGCATTTCCGCTCAACGGCCCGGCGCCGATCCGCAGACGATGGCGGCGTCGGTCGCGGCGCCGCTTGAACGGCATCTCTCCACCATCGCTGGACTGAACGAACTGACGTCGACGAATTCGCTCGGTTCGACTCAGATCATGGCCCAGTTCGATATCACGCGTGACATCGACGCCGCCGCGCGCGACGTTCAGGCGGCGCTCAACGCCGCGCTCACCGACCTTCCCGCCGATCTGCCGACGATGCCGCACTATCGAAAGGCGAGCCAGTCCAGCATGCCGGTGATCGTTCTGGCGATGACGTCCGACACCCTGCCGACGAGCGCCATTTTCGACGCGGCCGATTCCGTGATCGCGCAGCGCGTTTCGCAGGTTCCCGGCGTCGGCGAGGCGCGCCTCGTGGGCGCGGAGCAGCCGGCGATCCGCGTCCAGGTCGACAGCGCGCGGCTCGCCGCCATGGGGCTCGGCGTCGACGCGGTCGCCAATGCGCTCTATGCCGCCAACGCCCACTCCGCCGTCGGCGCGCTCGGCGGCGATACGCGCGAGATCACGCTCGCGACGACCGATCAGCTATCGACGCCCGAAGATTATCGCAACATCGTCATCGCGTCGCGCAACGGGGCGGTGGTCAAGCTCGGCGACGTCGCCAAGGTCGAGCTCAGCGTAAAAAATCGCAATGCGGCGGGGTGGTTCAACGGCAAACCCGCCGTGCTGCTTATCGTCGCCAAACAGCCAAACGCCAATGTGATCGAAACGGTCGATCAGATTAAGGCGCTGCTGCCGCGGCTGCGGGAATGGATTCCAAGCGGCATTAAGATCGATGTTCTCGCCGACCGCACGCAGACGATTCGCGCCAGCGTTCACGACATTCAGCGCACCCTGGCGATCTCCATCGTGCTGGTGATGATGGTCGTCTATGTGTTCCTGCGCCGCGCCACGCCCGTCATCGCGGCCGGAATCACGGTCCCTCTCTCTCTGGTAGGCACCTGCGCGGCGATGTGGGTCGCCGGCTACTCGATCGACAATCTGTCGCTGATGGCGTTGACGATCTCGGTCGGCTTCGTCGTCGACGACGCCATCGTCATGATCGAGAACATTCAAAGCAACGTCGAGCGCGGTCTGAGCCGAATGGAGGCGGCGCTGGTGGGCGCCAAGCAGATCGGCTTCACCGTCCTCTCGATCAGCCTGTCGCTCGTCGCCGTCTTCATCCCGCTGCTTTTCATGGAAGGCGTGATGGGCCGGCTGCTGCGTGAATTCGCCTGGACTCTGACCTTCGCCATCGCAATCTCGACGGTCATTTCGCTGACCGTGACGCCGATGATCTGTGCGCGTCTGCCGGCGCCCCGTGAGAAGCCGCCATCGCGCTTCGATCGGATCATCGAAGGCGGACTCGACCGGGTCTTGAACCTTTACGCGCGCAGCCTGCGGCCGGTGATCGATCACCCCTGGGCGACGCTCATTGTCGTCGTCGTCTCGATCGCCTGGACGGTCCGTCTTTATGAGACGATCCCCAAGGGCACTTTGCCGCAGGACGATATCGGACTGATCAATGGAACGACCGAGGCGTCGGGAGACGTGTCTTTCTCGGAGATGGTGCGGCTGCAAAGGCTCGCGTCCGACGTGCTGATCGCCGATCCCGACGTCGCCAATGTCGGCTCTTTCATCGGCGCCGCAAGCTTGACGGCCTCCACAAACCAGGGACGCCTGTTCGTCGCCTTGAAACCAGCCGACGAGCGGCGCGCGTCAAGCAAGGAAGTGATCGCGCGTCTGCGCGGCGAATTCGCGAAAATCCCTGGGCTCGGCGTGTATATGGTGCCTTCGCAGGATCTGCGAAGGGGCGGTCGGCTCAGCAAGTCGCAATATCAGTTCACGCTGTCGAGTCCGTCGGTCGAGACTCTCGAAACATGGCGCGACAAGGTGCTGGAGCGCCTCAAGCAAGCGCCCGAACTCGTCGACGTGACTTCGGACCAGGAGCGCGGCGGCCTGCGCGCCAAGGTCGTCATCGATCGCAAGGCCGCCTCGCGCATGAATGTGCAGATATCCGCCATCGACGCGGCGCTGAACAGCGCGTTCGGCCAACGGCAGGACTCAATCATCTATACGCAGCGCAACCAATATCGCGTCATCTACGAAACGCCGCTCGAACGGCAGCGCGACATTCGCGATCTCGCGGGAATTTATGTCGCGTCAACGACCGGCGAACAGATTCCTCTGACCGCGCTCGCCCATATCGAGCGCAGCGCGACGCCGCTCGTCGTCCATCATCAAGGCGTGGTGCCGGCGACGACGATTTCCTACAATGTCGCGCCCGGCTACAGTCTCGACGCGACCGTCGCGGCGATCGAAAAGGCGATCGCGGAGCTCAATCCGCCGGGCGGCCTTCACGCCGAATTCGCCGGCGATGTCGCGGATTTCCGCAAGGTGGCGGGCGGCATGGCGGCGCTGATCCTCGCCGCTCTGCTCTCGGTCTACATCATTCTCGGCATTCTTTACGAAAGCCTCGTCCATCCGATCACGATCATCTCGACGCTGCCGTCCGCCGGTCTCGGCGCGCTGCTGTCGCTCGAATTGTTCGGCGTCGAATTCACCATCATCGCCTTCATCGGCATTTTGCTGCTGATCGGCATCGTCAAGAAGAACGGCATCATGCTGGTCGACTTCGCGTTGCAGGCGGAAAGAGAGGGCGGCATGTCGGTTCATGACGCCGCCCTCGAAGCGGCGCGCGAACGCTTCCGTCCTATTCTGATGACGACCTTCGCCGCGATTTTCGGCGCGCTGCCGCTCGCCTTCGCGACTGGGATCGGCGCCGAACTCCGGCGCCCGCTCGGCATCACCATCGTCGGGGGATTGCTGCTCAGCCAGGCGCTGACGCTTTACACGACGCCGGTGATCTATCTGCTGATGAGCAAGCTTCGACGCAGGAAGTCGGCTGCGCCGGCGCAAGAGCGCGTCGCGCAGCTAAAAGCCCATAGCGCTTGAGGTTAGAACGCGGCGCGCGAAAAAGCGGACGCCAGTCGTTTCGCGCAAAGCGCGCCTCAAATTCTTGGAATCGACCACGCGATCTGCATTTCCGCGATTCCGCCCGAATTCAGCGTGATCTAATGCGCCGGCGTTTGCGGCGTCTCGAAGAAGAAGCGCAGCACCTGCGCGGCGCCGCAATCCTCGATCGGCACATGCCAGAACTTCGAATCGAGATCGGGGAACCGCTCCATCGGCAACTGAATCTGCGTCAGCGGCGCGTGATTGTCGAAGCCGCGCAGCATAGCGCGTTCAAACAATTTCAGCAGCTGCTCTTCGCACTCCGGCACTTCCGTGACGGTCAGGATCGTGTTGTTGGCGAGGGGGAAGGTCTTTTCGAACAGCTGTTCCAAGTTAACCGGCGCCATGTTCGCGTCTCCGACGCCCCCGAATTGGAGCTTTGACTATCCGGCGGTTCCCGATGCTCCAACCTTTTACGCGTCGCGCTGAAAAATCCAGCTCCGCTAACGGGTTGATTCAAGTCGTCCACAGGAAAGATGAGCACAGCCTTTCAGCTATTTAAGGCAGGTTTGTGGAATCGGCCAGCTGTCCCCAGCTGTCCTCGAAAATCAGATTCTCCAAAGGAAGCCGCGACGCCCAGCGCTTAACCTCGAGTTCCGGCGATCTGTATGTCTTCGCGACATAGCCGACGCAGAGATAGGCGATAATCGCTATCTCATTGGGAATATTGAAGATCTGTCGCAGGTCGGCTTCCCTCACGATGCTCACCCATCCGACGCCGACGCCTTCGGCGCGGGCCGCAAGCCATAGATTTTGCACCGCGCAGGCGGTGCTGAGAATGTCCGTGTCGGGCTGCTGGCTGCGCCCGAGCCCTGTCACGCCAAAGCGGGCGCGGTCGCAGGTGACGCAGATATTGAGCGGCGCCTTCATGATGCCTTGCAGCTTGAGCCCTCGGTAGTGCGAACGCCGCTCGGGCGCCAAGGTCTCTTCTTCGGCCTCGCAGGCGCGCTGAAACGCCTCGTAGGCGGTGCGCCGCTTCTTGATGTCTTTGACGATGATGAAGTTCCATGGCTGCATAAAGCCGACGGAAGGGGCGTGATGCGCGGCGTCGAGGATTCGCAGCAGCACTTCGCGCGGCACGTCGTCGGGAAGGAATTCATCACGCACGTCGCGGCGCGAATGTATGACGCGATAGATCGCGGCGCGCTCGGCTTCGCTGAACGCCTCGGCTGGCGCGAGTTGCGCCTCGTGCGACTCGTCCTTCATTTCAGGCGCGTCAGCCGCCATCGACGCTCTCCAGCGCTTCCGCGAGCCGCGACCAGGCGGCCTCGTTTCCCGGCAGACCAAACCGCAGCCAGTCCGGCTTTTCGGCGAAGGCGCGCGTCAATATTCCGCGCGACGCGAGACGGGCGAACCAGCGCGCGGCTTGCGGATGCGCCGCCAGCCGAAACAGCGCCGCGCCGCCCGCGATTTGAAAGCCAGCCTGCGTGAGAAGCGCGTCCAGGCGCGCTGCGTCTCGCGCGGCCGCCTGCACGGCGCTCGCGCGCCATGCGCCGTCCGCGAGCGCGCAGGCGCCGATGAAGAGGGCCGGTCCGGATACGGCCCAGGGCCCAAGCGCGGCGCGAAGCTTCGCCGCGCGCGTACGCGAAGAGAGGGCGAATCCCAGCCGCACGCCGGGGAGGCCATAGGCCTTTCCGAAGGACCGCAGCACGACGAGGGCTTTGTCGTTGGCGAAACGCGCGACGCTGTGTTCCGGCGTGAAATCCATAAAGGATTCATCGACGATCAACAGGCGGTCGCGTTGCGACATCCGACTGGCCGCGGACAGGATTTCCTCTGGTTCGAGGAGACGTCCGTCGGGATTGTTGGGATTGACGATCACCGCCGCATCGGCGTCCGCCAGCCCATCCGAAGTTTCAACGACATCGACCCGCGCGCCTGAAGCCGCCCAACAGGCGGCGTGCTCCGCATAGGCGAAGCCGAGCACCGCGACCCGTTTCGCCGGAAAGACGCTCGGCAGCAATTGAATGAAAGCTTGCGTCCCTCCGCCCGCGACGATGTCCACGCCAGCCGGAACGCCATAGTTGCGGCGTGCGGCGCTCTCGAGCGCGGCGAATGCGTCATCGTCGGGAAGCCTGGTAAAGACCTCGTCGGCAAGTTGCGGCAATGGATAGGCGCGCGGATTGACGCCCGTCGACAGATCGATCCAGGGCTGCGGCGCGTCGGGGTAGAGACGGCGCGCCGCGTCGAGTCGCCCGCCATGCGCGACGGTCGGCGGCGCGCCGATTGTCGAATGCGCCGTCACCGCGCCATCTCCCACAGCGCGTCGAGATCGATATGGCGCGCGCAATGCGCCGCAAGCGCATCGAGGGTTGCTTCGATCGTCTCCTCATAGCGCAGCTGCGACGGCGGCGCGCCGAGCATGCTTAACAGCGACGCGCGCAGGGAATCATCGGCGAAGATTCCATGGGCATAGGCGCCCGCGATAAGGCCGTCGCGCGAAATCGCGCCATCCGCGCGTCCGTCCGCTAGTCGCAACGCGGGCCGCTCGCAATCAGGACCGGAAGTTTCGCCGACATGCATCTCATAGCCGCAAAAAGGCGCATCGAACAGCGGCGCATGGCCGCCGACTGGCGTGAGCGTTTTTTCGCCGGTCAGCGCGGTCTCGATGTCGAGCAGCCCCAACCCTCGCGCTTCGCCTACGGCCCCTTCGACGCCGAGCGAATCGCGAATGACGCGGCCGAGCATCTGATAGCCGCCGCAGACGCCAAAGACCCGGCCGCCGCGACGCACATGGGCGAGAATGTCGATGTCCCAGCCATAAGCGCGCAGCGCCGCAAGATCGGCGATCGTCGCCTTCGATCCCGGCAGGATCACGAGTTGCGTCTCAGGCGGCAGCGGCTCGCCGTCCTTGAGAAGGATCACGCGCACGCCGGGCTCCGCCTTCAGCGGATCGAGATCGTCGAAATTGGCGATATGGGGCAAGAGCGGAACCGCGATCGCGACGCCGTCGCCAGGACCGTGGCTTCGTCCGCGCAGCCCGAAGGCGTCTTCCGCCGGCAGCCGCGCAGCGGCGTCGAAGAACGGCACGAGGCCAAGCGAGCGCCAGCCTGTCCGCTCTTCGACGAAACGCAAGCCGTCGTCGAACAGCGACGCGTCGCCGCGAAACTTGTTGACGATGAAACCTTCGATCATCGCCGCATCATCATCGTCGAGCGCCGCCTTGCAACCGACAAGCTGCGCGACGACGCCGCCGCGGTCGATGTCGCCAACGAGCGCGACAGGCGCGTCGACTTCGCGGGCGAAACCCATGTTGGCGATGTCGTTTCTGCGCAGATTGACCTCGGCGGCGCTGCCGGCGCCTTCGACGATGACCATGTCGGCTTCCGCCTTCAGTCGCGCATAGCTGTCGAGCACAGGCTGCATCAGGCGCGGCTTCAATTCCTGATAGTCGCGCGCCTTCGCCTGGCCGACAACGCGTCCCTGCACGATGATTTGCGCGCCCGAGGCGCCCTGCGGCTTGAGCAGCACCGGATTCATGTCGATGCGAGGCGTAAGCCGCGCGGCGCGCGCCTGCAAGGCCTGGGCGCGGCCGATCTCGCCGCCGTCGACGGTCACCGCGGCGTTGTTCGACATGTTCTGCGGCTTGAAGGGCGCGACCCTGACGCCGCGATCGGAGAAGGCCCGCGCCAGTCCGGCGACAAGGAGCGATTTGCCGACGTCGGAGCCCGTGCCCTGGATCATCAGCGTGCGGCTCATGAAGCGAGGAAAGCCATCGCCGCGTCAATGTCATGCGTGGTCGCGGCGTCGCCGCTCGCCGGACGCGCAATCATGACCACATCGAGCTCAAGCCTGCGCGCCGCCTCGACCTTGGCGTAGGCGAGCGCGCCGCCGCTGTTCTTGGTGACGACGGTCTCGATGCGCCTGTCGCGCATCAGCGCGATCTCATCTTCGAGCGCGAAGGGACCACGCCCGAAAATCACTTCGCATGAGGGCGGCAGATCGTCGGCGTTCGGCGGTTCGATGACCCGCAACACATATTCATGCTGCGGCGCGACGCGAAAATCGGCGACGCCTTGCCGACCGATCGCAAGAAAGACCCGGCGCGGAGCGTCGCCGAGCGCGCGCACTGCAGCGGCGTTGTCCGCGACCTCGGTCCAGCGATCGCCCGGCGCCGCAACCCATGGCGGACGCGTGAGAACAAGCAGCGGCGCGCCGGCGGCGGCGCAGGCGGCGCGCGCATTGGCGGAAATGCGCGCCGCGAAGGGATGCGTCGCGTCGACGACATGAGAGATGCGCGCGTCGAGGAGATAGCGCGTCAATCCTTCAACGCCGCCGAAGCCGCCTGTGCGAGTCGGGAGATCATGCGCGAGCGGCGCGCTGGTGCGCCCAGCAAGCGAAATGACGCCTTGCAGCCGCTGATCCGCGGCGATGCGCGTTGCAAGAAGGCGCGCTTCGCTGGAGCCGCCGAGGACGAGCGCGCGGCGACGCTCGATCGCTGCCGAAACCGGAGATGACGTCGCTTGCGCGCCTCTCACAACGAATTCCATCGATCCATTCGCTCGCTTCACAGCAGAATTACTTGATCGCTTCGCCGACGTCATTCCCGACACGCGTAGCGCGATCGGGAATCCAGGGCAAAATCCGAGCTTCGCGATGCGGCTCTGGATTCCCGATCAGGCCTTCGGCCTGTCGGGATTGACAGCCCCGATGCGCAGGCCGGTCGGAGTTATATCACGGCATGATCCCGGCGGACTCACTCTGCGGCAAGCTTTACGGCGGCTGGGTGGCGGTATTCGGCCATCAGCCGCTCGCGCTCGGCGTCAACGGCGGCGATATGGCGCGCTTTGACATGGCCGAAGCCGCGAATGTGCTCCGGCAGGCGCGCAAGCGCGACGGCGCTCGCATGATTTTCCCGCACGAGCGAAACGGAAAATTCCTCAAGCAGCGCTTCATAATCCGCGAGCAAATTTCGCTCGACCACACGGTCGTGGTCGAAGCGGAAAATATCGAGCCGCGTGTTTCGCAAGCCTTTCAACTTGGCCAGCAAGCGCAGCAGTTTGAACATCCAGGGACCGAAGGTGAATTTGCGCGAGCCGCCGAAGTCAGTCTTGCGCTGAAGCGAGGGGAAATTGGGCGCAAGATGCAGTTCGAGCCGCATGTCGCCCTCGAAAGTCTCCGCGAGCTGTCGTTGGAAGGCGCCGTCCGTGTAAAGCCGCGCGACTTCGTAATAGTCTTTGGCCGCCATCAGCTTGAAGAGATAGCGCGCGACCGCTTCCGTCAATTCGTGTGAACCCGGCGCGCGCTGGGCTTCAAGTTTGGCGATCCTCTCGACGCGGGCGCGGTAGCGAGCGGCGTAGGCCTTGTCCTGGTAATCGACCAGAAACGCCGCGCGGCGCTCGATGATTTCTTCGAGCGTCTTCGATTTCTCGCGAATGCCGTTGGGCTGGCGTAACGACTTGACGACGGCGAGCACGCTGTTGAGATCATGCGCGGCGCGTCGGCCCCAAAGAAAGGCCGAATGATTCATCGGCACGGATTCGCCGTTCAATTCGATGGCGCGCAGCAGCGCGGCATCGGACAGCGGCAGATAGCCCTTCTGCCAGGCGTAGCCGAGGATGAAAATATTCGCCGCGATCGAGTCGCCGAGCAGCGCCTGAGCGAGCGCCGTCGTATCGATAAAGGTCGATTCCGGGCCGCCGGCGCGGCGGATCGCCTGCTGGATTTCCTCCGACGGCAGGACGAAGTCGGGATTGCGCTCGATGTCGCCGGGGAACACCTCGGCGCAATTGACCAGCACCGCCGTCTTGCCCTGCTCGACGGCGGCGAGCACTTGCTTGGCGCCGGCGACGACGAGGTCGCAGCCCAGCATCAGATCAGCTTCGCCCGCGGCGATCCGGATGGCGTGCACATCCGCGGGCGTGCGGCCGATCTTCACATGGCAATAGACCGCCCCGCCCTTCTGCGCGAGGCCGGCCATGTCAATGACGCCGACGCCCTTGCCCTCAAGATGCGCGGCCATGCCGAGAATGGCCGAAACAGTGACGACGCCGGTCCCGCCAAGTCCCGCAACGAGAACGCCATAGGGCAAAGCGCCGATCTCGGCGATGCGCGGCTCCGGCAGCGCAGGCTGTCCGTTGGCGTCCTCATTTGACGGCAGCGGCGCCTTCTTCATCCGCCCGCCATGAACGGTGACGAAGCTCGGGCAGAAGCCTTCGAGGCAGGAAAAATCCTTGTTGCAGGCGGATTGATCGATGCGCCGCTTGCGGCCGAACTCGGTTTCGACCGGCTGCACCGCGACGCAGTTCGACGCCGTGCCGCAGTCGCCGCAGCCTTCGCAGACGAGTTCATTGATGATGACGCGCGCGTCGGGGTCGGGCATCAGCCCGCGCTTACGCAAGCGACGCTTTTCGGTGGCGCAGGTCTGATCATAGATCAGCACC